>NZ_JAEQCT010000150.1:0-11759 GCF_020738205.1 Microcoleus sp. PH2017_24_DOB_U_A | reverse complement strand
TCTGGTGATGAATCTTTCTGCCAGGGTACGGCAGGCTTTTTGGCTTTTTTTCTGTCTATTTCATAACAAAAACCTTTTTTGATGTTTTTTGGCTTAAATTATTGGTAAAAGCTATGTTTCGCCAGAACAAGATTGATAAAACTTATATTGTCGAGGCGATCTCAAATTCACTCATCTTTCTAAATGCTGTTTTCTGACTTTTTCAGCAAGCCCTAATTAGTAATCAAAATGGGATGACTCGCATTCCCCGCTACAAACACTTTATAAAACAAGTTCGTAGTGAGGAATTTATTCCTCAAAATCCTAGGACTAAAGTCCTCACTACCAACAGCAGTTTTTACCAGAAAGAATTGGTTTAAAGG
The DNA here is from genome assembly GCF_020738205.1 of Microcoleus sp. PH2017_24_DOB_U_A. NCBI lineage: Bacteria > Bacillati > Cyanobacteriota > Cyanophyceae > Oscillatoriales > Microcoleaceae > Microcoleus > Microcoleus sp. PH2017_24_DOB_U_A. The sequence continues at coordinate 11,397 of NZ_JAEQCT010000150.1, read as the reverse complement.
CTCTTCCTTGTAGGGAGAAATTAAAATCAGACGATTCATTACTCCAATCCTCTTCCTTCCTTTGTCAACTATCAACTGTCAACTGAACTTAAGTAGCCTTTTTCTGAGGAGCTACCATGCGTTCTACACTCATCGCAGCCACGCTCAATGTCACCACAGCCATGCCGAGAATTGCTACAGGCTGCAACTTTTCATTGATAATTATAAACCCGAAGAGTGCTGTCATCGCCGGGCCCAAAGTGCCAATTACTGACGCTAAGGCCGCCCCCGCGAACCGGATGGCAAAATTGTTCAAAAGATAGCTAAATAGTGTCAGTACGCCTAAAACAACGCCTCCCACAATCAAACCAGGCCAAACATTTTGGTCGATTTTCGGAGCCAGATTCTCTGACAGCGGTACCCACAAACTCAGGGACGAAAATACAAAAATCGCGCCGAAATTAACTAAACTAAAAGGAATCGGGTGCAGTTTGCCGGCGGCCATTTGAGTTAGCAATACGTAACCTGCAAAGGTAATCCCAGAAGCCAGTGCAGCGGCGACTCCTACCTCGACATTGCCACCGCCAGGAGCTGGCGCAGCAAAACTCGGCGATCCAACTAAAATCAGACCTGCGGTAATCCCCAACATCGCCAAAAAGCCGATCGTACTCGGACGAGCGCCAAACAAGAACCAAGAACCCAGTACGGTGACGATCGGGTAAATAAAGAAAATTGTAATAGCAATCCCCGCCGGAATATTGCCGATCGCCAAATAAATCAAAACCTGAGACAAAAACAGAAAAAATGCGCTTCCTAAAACCTTGCTCCACAAAGATAGATCGCGCGAGTAGAAAAACCGTTTAAGATCTTTCCAGACAGAAGGATACAGAAATGTTGCCAATACTGGCATCAAAGCCATCACCACGATCAGCCGCATCAACAAAATCAACAGAGAATTTCCAAAACCCCGAGTCACCACCCCATCAAGCTCAAACACGCCAAAAATCATCCGAGGATTTCTGCTTTTAATTAGAATTCTCAAACAAACATTAAACAGCGACAATACCACCGCCGAAGACAAAGCCAGAATCAAACCTGCTTGCACTTGAGAAGTGGCTGTTGCGACTGCCGCAGGCGCTGCTGAAGGCTGTGGAAAGGCTTGCCGCGGCGCATCCGCAGGTGTTGGCGGCAAAACTTGCGGGCGGATAGAATTAGTTGCTTCCTCGGGATAGGAATCTTGAGCGTCGAAAGGATTGTCAAGATATTCTTCTTCTACGAGTTCTTCCCGAATGCGGTTGACGAGATTTTGTAGCAGTTCTTCCCCTTGGAGTTCGAGGGTTTTCATGTTGTTGAGCCGCATGGATAGCTCGCTTTCATAGCTGCTCAAATCTTGTTCTAGCATCTGGAAACTGCGATCTATCCGTTCATCGAGCGCCGCCAATAACTCCGAGGCCCGTTCGTCATAGTTGCTAGGGGGCATGGGTATGGGGAATTCGCCGCTGGGAATTGGGCTGCTGAGAGAATGGCCCGAGTTAGCGCTGAGTTCGTTGAACCGCTGCACCAACAAATCCTGCAAATTGTGAGCCAAAACTTGAGCCAACTGCTTCAGCCACAATTGCTGCTGCTGAATGTATCGCCCAGACAGAGATTCCATTTGCTGAGACTGCAATTTGCGATATTGCTCCCGGAGGCCTTCAATATCTTCAATCAGGTGATTTTTTTCAGTTTGCAGCCGAGTAATGTCCTGGTTTAACTGACCTTTGACATTTTCATGCAAAGCGTCCAGTTCCTGCATCACTGAGTTGAGGACTTGTTCTGCTGATTGTGCATCCCCTGCGTCGCCTTTTGGCGAGTATCTGTTCCGGTTCGCCATTAGCCTATAACCTCTAATTTAAACTGCACGAGAGAGTGTTCTTAAGTATTTTGGCTGCATCAGGTCGCAAGTTCTAGTGAGTTGGTCTCAAAGATTGCGGACGCTGTTGAATCTATGGTAGTCGCTGAGCTAGAAATGTTAGAAAATTGCGTGAAGCGAAGCTATCCCGCTCTTAATCGCCCCAAGAACACTTTGTGCAATTAGAAATCATACTACAGCTTGACCTCTGCACCGATTGCTCCGGGTAATTCTCGCCTCTAACTCACCCGCCTCGCCAGCCGGATAACCTCTTCCCCCGACAACTAAAGTTGAGGGTAGGGCCGAGACTCCTCACCCCTAAAGGCATAATTTGAGCATTAAATGGCTAGAAACCGGGTTTCTGGGCCCAAGTCTCTCACACACTCTTGCACCCGGATTTTTGATATTAAAATTTCCGATCTTGCGATCGCCAAAGTTTGAAGAGGCGATCGCACCCTCAAAAGCAACCTGTCTCATCAAAAAACTAACACATCCCATTCTCCAAGGGCAACAGATCTGGCATCTGAAAATTCTGACAATTGCTTTACGATAAGAATTTGGTTTAAAGCCCCAAGCGCGATCGGAAGAGCTTAAAATCAGACGATTCATTACTCCAATCTTCTGACTTCCTTTGTCAACTATCAACTATCAACTATCAACTGATTTTCTTTTTCAACCATCAACCATCAACTGTTAACTGAATGAAAAGCGATCGCCAAAGCCTGAATATTTCAGACTAAGCCGAAGTGTTTATTTTTCCGGCATCATTTGCCCAGCAACGCCTGTGGTTTCTAGACTAATACTCACCGTAAAACACTTTATACAATTTAGTAACAGCACTGAGATTCAGTTGAGAAAGCCCTGTATGGAAGTGCTGGCTTGACAGCTAAAGCATTGTTTGGAGAAGGAAATTATCGCGGTTCTCAAAAAAGTGAGGTATGCCCACGGATGCCTATGCCCTATGCCCTATGCCCTATGCCCAGTCGTACTTCATCTTTCGCTTGAAAGGCTATACACACCTATCGCGTTCATTTAACTAAAATCCATTGGGCGATGCTGAAAATGCTAGCACCCAAACCGGCGGCGATCGGGATTGTCACCACCCAAGCCGAACCAATTGACTGCAAAGTTTTCCAGCGTACCGATTTCCAACCTTTAATCAGCCCGACTCCCACAACTGCACCCACTAAAGCGTGGGATGTGGAAACCGGCAAACCCAAGCGAGATGCTAATAATACTGTGGTAGCTGTGGCTAATTCCGCGCAAAATCCGCCGCTGGGTTGCAGTTGGATGATGTTTTCCCCGACTGTAGCGATCACTTTTTGACCCCAAATGGCTAAACCGATGACGATTCCTGCGCCTCCGAGGACTAAAATCCACAGGGGAACGTTAAAATCTTCTAGGGGAAAGGAGCCTGTGCGCTGGATGTAGGCGATCGCAGCTAAAGGCGCAACGGCATTCCCTACGTCGTTGGAACCGTGTGCAAATGCCACAAAACAAGCGCTCAGCACTTGAAATCTCGCCATCTGTTGCTCGATGGAAGAGTGAGGGAGAGTGGGAGATGGGGAGAGGGGGAGAGTGGGAGATGGGGAGAATATTTCCTCTTGCTTATTCTTTCTATCTGTTACATCCCGCACATTGCTCGCTGCCGAACCTTCTTTCTCTAACTTTTTCCAGCTATTGAGGGAAAGCCCGATCGCCCCAATACTCCCGATAGCAATCGCAATATCGTGAATTGGCAGATTCCAGCCAAGTCGATCGCGCGCGAAGTCGATCGCGCCTGTCTGCACCAAAGCCACATCCACAACAGACGGCAATACAATTATCCCAAATACACTCAGCAGCGCTGCACTCAGCCAAGGTATCCACTCGCGCAGTTGAAATAGAGGATCGGGGCGATCGAGAATCCAATGCTTCACCCCACTATAAAATAGTGCAGCTAAAGCACCGCTAGCAAAAGGTGTCGCCACCCAAGTTAACGAAATCCTGCCGATAGTCGGCCAATCAACCGCATGAATTCCCGCTGCTACCCAGCTAAAACCTGCGATCGCACCTACCACCGCATGAGACGAAGAAACTGGCAAACCTAGACTGGTAGCAATTTGCAGCCACAAGCCACAAGCTGCTAGCACTGACACCATCCCGATCAAAAATACCTGCGGTTTGTCTGCGAACACTTCTGCATTCACAACTCCTGTTGCTAGAGTTTCGGAAACTCCTTGCCCGAACAGCACGGCACCAGCAAACTCTAGTATGCCTGCAACAATTATTGCTTGCCGCAGCGTGAGCGCCTTCGATCCTACCGATGTCCCCATCGAGTTCGCGACATCGTTAGCCCCCAAGTTGGCGGCGACGTACAAAGCTAGTATCGCGATCGCCCCGAGTTGCAGAAATACGACCAAGGAAGTATTTAACATAGAAGTTTTTTGAGATAAAACTGGCAGTTCGATATATGATAGGGGATTGTGAGTTTTGGAAAATTTTATGAAAGGCGCAGCAGAAATAATCCGTTCGATCGAGACGGAAGAAATAAATAGAGTCAAGGTAGAACTAAGCAAAGTTCTACCAGAAATTTACGTAGGCGACACCGTGCGCGTCGGCGTGAGAATTAAAGAGGGCGCGAAAGAACGGGTTCAACCCTACGAAGGGACTGTGATTGCCATGCGTAACGGCGGCATTAATGAAACAATCACTGTGCGCCGCGTGTTTCAAGGCGTCGGCGTGGAACGGGTGTTTTTGATTCACTCGCCCCGCATCGCTACTGTTCAAGTCATGCGCCGCGGTAAAGTCCGTAGAGCAAAACTTTACTACCTGCGCGATCGCGTCGGCAAAGCTACTCGCGTCAAACAGCGGTTCGATCGCTCCCTGTAGGAATGCACCCAGCTTCCTCTTGGAGAGACAGAAAATGGGAAATTGAAAAATTCAAAAAAAAGTTTCCCATTTCCGAGCGCACTGTGTTAAAATAGAAATCTAGAGGTTAAGCGAATTTCAGCAACCTCACCTGTGCGCTCTTAGTTCAGTTGGTAGAACGCAGGTCTCCAAAACCTGATGTCGGGGGTTCAAGTCCTCCAGGGCGCGCTGAATCACCAAAATTTTAATTCTGCCCGAAAGCGCCCGGATAATTGGCTGGAAACAGCCGAAACCGCAGACTTTCGGGTAGAATTAATTTTTGTGGGCGGTTCGCAACAAAGGCCATCAACAAATGCTCGGTGTTGCTTCTCGATCGCCTTTGAGGGCGATCGGCACATACACCGTTAGATGGGTTGAGCTTGTAAAAAAGTGCTGGCTTTGGATTTGAGATTTTGGACTTGGGCGTAAGTGGTTAGTGTCAAAAAATCAGATAGCCGCGAGCCACTCACAAAATCTAAAATCTGAAATCTAAAATCTGAAATCGGAAGGGGGATTCGATCGTGGCGAAAAAAGACGAAGCTCAAGAAACTCAAGAAATGACTGCGCCTGGGTTCGATCCTGCGGGTTTTTTTAAGGAAACTAGAGAAGAACTCGACAAAGTGGTCTGGCCGAGCCGCCAGCAGCTAATTAGCGAGTCTTTGGCCGTGCTTTTGATGGTAATCCTCTCAGCAAGCCTGATCTATTTGGTGGATAACTTCTTTAACTGGGGCGCAGGAAAGGTGTTTGGGCCATGACTTTTGCATCAGAAGAATCTGATTATTCCACAGAAACGACGGGACAGGCAGCATCGCCAGATGTGCCGGAGATTCAGGCTCGCTGGTATGCTGTTCAGGTAGCCTCAGGCTGCGAGAAGCGCGTGAAGGCAAACTTGGATCAGCGGATTCAAACTTTGGATGTTGCCGATCGTATCGTTCAAGTCGAAATTCCGCAAACTCCAGCGATCAAAGTCGGCAAAGACGGTTCCCGGCGCCAGTCAGATGAGAAAATTTTCCCCGGCTACGTACTCATCCGTATGTATATGGACGAGGATACGTGGCAGGTGATTAAAAATACCCCGAATGTAATTAATTTTGTCGGGGCAGAGCAAAAACGCCGCTACGGGCGCGGCAGGGGTCACGTCAAACCGCTACCTCTGAGTCATTCGGAAGTAGAACGGATCTTCAGAAACGCTCAGGAATCAGAACCAGTTGTCAAAGTATCGATGGCGACAGGAGACCACGTTGTGGTACTTTCCGGGCCGTTTAAGGATTTTGAAGGTGATGTGATTGAAGTTAGCCCGGAACGGAACAAGCTCAAAGTTTTACTCTCGATTTTTGGGCGCGATACGCCTGTAGAATTAGAGTTCAATCAGGTTCAGAAACAGAACTAACTAATGGCAAAGAAAGTTGTTGCAGTAATTAAGTTGGCGATTACAGCGGGAAAAGCCAACCCAGCTCCTCCTATCGGCCCAGCCTTGGGTCAGCACGGCGTCAATATTATGATGTTTTGCAAGGAGTACAATGCTAGAACCGCAGACCAAGCAGGTCTCGTGGTTCCGGTAGAAATTTCGGTTTTTGAAGACCGCAGTTTTACGTTTATTCTCAAAACCCCCCCGGCTTCGGTTTTGATTCAAAAGGCTGCTGGTATTGCTAAGGGTTCGGGTGAACCTAATCGCAAGCAAGTAGGGACAATCACACAGGCTCAGTTGCGAGAAATCGCTGAAACTAAGATGCCTGACCTTAATGCTAATGATGTTGAAGCTGCTATGAAAATTGTAGCGGGAACAGCTAAAAACATGGGCGTGGCGATCGCTGATTAAAGTCAGTTGACAGTTGACAGTTGACAGTTGACAGTTGTCAGTTGACTCCGAAAGCAGTTGGCAGTTGGCAGCAATCAATCGTCAGAATCGGAAAAATTTTAGATTGGCAACGATCGGCTGATAAGTTCAATCGAAAATCCAAAATCGAAAATCCGAAATCGCAAGTCGATTCAGGGGGAGAAGCAAAGCTTCGCTAGGAATCGCAAATGTTTTAGATTTGAAATGACCGAAACGGCTCAATTCTTAAATCTAAAATCTCACATCTCAAATCTACTAACCCCAAAAAATAACAATGGCAAAGAAAGTATCGCGAAGATTGCAAGAACTTCAAAAGAAAGTTGAAGAGAGACCTTACCTACCGCTGGAAGCTCTGCAACTTTTGAAAGAAACAGCAACCGCTAAGTTTGGCGAATCTGCTGAAGCTCACATCCGTTTGGGAATTGACCCGAAATATACTGACCAACAGTTGCGGACAACTGTATCGCTGCCAAAAGGAACTGGTCAAGTAGTCAGAATTGCGGTGATTGCTAAGGGCGAAAAAGTTAAAGAAGCTCTGAATGCCGGCGCAGATATTGCTGGTTCTGAAGAGTTGATCGAGGAAATTCAAAAGGGCATGATGGACTTCGATTGTCTGATTGCTACTCCAGATGTGATGCCGTTGGTGGCAAAATTGGGTCGGTTGTTGGGCCCGCGCGGCTTGATGCCTTCTCCAAAAGGCGGCACAGTGACGACTGACATTGCTCGGGCGATCGACGAATTCAAAGGTGGTAAACTAGAATTCCGTGCCGATCGCACAGGCATCGTTCATGTTATGTTTGGCAAGGCAGCTTTCTCAGCGGAAGATTTGCTGGTCAACCTTCATGCTTTGCAAGAAACTGTTGACCGCAACCGTCCTTCTGGTGCGAAAGGTCGCTACTGGCGCAGTTTGTACGTATCCGCAACTATGGGCCCATCGATCGAAGTCGATATCAGTGCTCTGCGCGATACCAAACTTGATGCTGCTTAGCAAGAATTAAGCCGAAGGCAGAAAGTAAAAGACAGCTTCGGCTGTCTGTGTAAATCTCTCACGAGATTTGCTGCATACCCTTGCTAATGTCTGCCGGATGGTGATAGCCTAATCAAAAATCAATAAGCTGAAGACCGCAGGTGCCGAGTGCTTAATTTCCTGCCGAGGCTGAAGAAATAAAAACTCAAGAAAATCAATTAAAAAGTTCTATCTTTTAATTCCTAATTCTTAATTTTTAATTCTCTGCCCCGGCTATAAGGTTGGGGTTTTTGATTGGCAGTTTGAGATCCTAAAAGGAGGTGAAATTAGTATGGGCAAAAGTTTAGCAGTAAAAAATGAGATTATTGCAGACCTCAAGCAAACCTTGAGCGAATCTCAACTGGTAATCGCGATCGACTACAAAGGCTTAACTGTTGCTGAAATCACAGATTTGCGGCGGCGTTTGCGTCCCAAAGGCAGCAGTTGCCAAGTGGCAAAAAACACGCTAATGCGAATTGCTGTTGAAGGCAATGAAACATGGCAGCCGATACAGGAATTGCTGACAGGTACGTCGGCATTTATGTTCGTGCAAGAAGATATTGGCGGCGCGATTAAGGCTTACCAAGAATTCCAAAAAGCTTCCAAGAAGACTGAAGTTCGCGGCGGCGTGATGGAAGGACGGGTGCTGAAACAAGATGATGTTAAGGCATTAGCGGATCTGCCGTCGAAGGAACAACTCATGGCTCAAATTGCTGGCGCTATCAACGGTGTCGCAACCAAGTTGGCTGTGGGTATCAATCAAGTTCCTACTTCGATCGCACGCGGTCTCAAAGCTTATGCTGAAAAAGACGGCGATGCAGCAGAAGCACCAGCAGAAGCAGAAGCACCAGCAGAAGCAGAAAGCGTATCTGCTTAGATAGTTTTGAGTTTTGAATTGTGAGTTTTGAATTGAGAAATCTCGAACTAGAAAATCACAACTGACAACTGACAACTGACAACTGACAATTAATCAAATCGAACTAGGAGTTCAAAAAATGTCTACTGCAACCGACGAAATCTTAGAAAAACTGAAGACTCTGAGCTTGCTCGAAGCTTCTGAATTGGTCAAGCAAATTGAAGAAGCTTTTGGCGTTAGCGCTGCTGCTCCTGTAGGCGGCATGATGATGATGGGCGGCCCTGCTGCTGCTGCTGAAGAAGTAGAAGTACAAACTGAGTTTACTGTCATGTTGGAAGAAGTTCCTGCTGACAAGAAAATCGCAATTCTGAAGGAAGTCCGCGCAATTACCGGTTTGGGTCTGAAGGAAGCGAAAGACTTGGTAGAAGCCGCACCTAAGGCAGTTAAGGAAGCTATTGCTAAGGAAGCTGCTGAAGAATTGAAGAAGCAGCTTGAAGCTGTGGGCGCCAAGATTTCTATCAAGTAGTCATAGAGTCTAGAAAACTCGGCGGTTGAAACCGCGTCTATACAGACAAAACCCGCCTCCGCGGGTTCAAGATTCGGCGGTTTGAACCGCCGTCTTTTTCTTGAGTCCGCGGAGGCGGACATTGTTTGTGTAGACGCGGTTTCAACCGCCGTCTGATCAGATCTTCGTTCGTGTAGACGCGGTTTCAACCGCCCTCTGATCTGCGATCAAAACTCCGCCTCCATCTGCCGCACGACAGTTAAAGCAGAATAGGAAACACCGGCGGTTCCTTCTCCGGGATGGGTGGAGTCGCCGACTAACCAGAGGTTTTTAATTGGCGTGCGGTTGGCAAATCCGAAAGGGCCGAAGGTTGGTATTCGCTGGCCGATGCCGCCGACAACGCCTTTATCTCTCGCTGTGTAGCGGGCAAAGGTGCGAGGTGTTGCTGATTCTTGATGTACAATTTTTTCGGGTGTCAAATTGAAATATTCGCTCAAACGGGCGATCGCACCTTCAGCGTATTTTTGCTTCAATCCTTCATAATCAGCAGAATTCCACCACATTCGAGTATCAGTAAAAGACGAAGCAATAATTGTCGCCATTCCCTGCGGTGCTCGGCCGTCGCCCGCATGACTGACGGAAACAAATAACGAATTATTCTCACCAATCTCGCCGTCGTAGTCGTAGAGAAACTGAAGATGCGGCGGACAATTTGCCGGAATTGCGCTTTCATGCACTCCCAAATATATCACAAATGCGCCGGATGCAGGCGGCAATTTATCAACTCGATGTTTGTAGCCGGCCATTTGATTTGGTAGTTGGTTTGTGGTCTCGGAATTATCTGTTAAAGTTTCTAAAACAGGCTCGCTTGACATCAATTTAACTAGATTTTGCGCGGTGACGTTGGCAACAATGCGATCGCAAATTTCTGTCCAAACTTCGCCTGTTTTTTGATTGCGAATCACTGTGCCCGTGGCTTTGCCGTTAGTGGTGACAATACTTTCGACTGTATGCCGCAACAGCACTTTGCCGCCGTAAAGCTCGATCGCACTTACCAGGCGATCGCTCAACACCTGCATACTTCCTTGTAAATGATACAATCCCTGCGGCTCTTGGGAAACTCCTAAAGCCGTCGCCGCGTACAGCAGCGCCGTTTCTTCGGTATCAACTTGGGAATACAATTTTAACTGCAAATCCAGAAAAGTTCTCAAGCGCAAATTGTCGCCCAAACCGCACAAGCGCAAAGCATCTCCCACCGTCATAAAAGTGAAAGGCAAAGTAATTAAAGTATCGGGGCGAACTGCTTGAATTAATTGCCAGAAATCCCAGAAGTTTCTCGGCGGTAAAACTGGATCGCGCCCTTGAAATTTCCAGCTAGCTTGGAACAATGCAGACAATAATTGCCAAAAAGGTTCGCTTCCGGGGAATTGTTGCTGTCTTTCTGACTGCCATTTTTGCGGATCTCGCCACACGCTAATCGGTGTCGTTTCTCCCGGCAAAAATACCGCACAAGCGGGATCGCAGGGTGTGGCGGGGGGAAGTTCGATGTTTAATTCTGAGAAAATTCGGTGGTGAATGCCTCCGGGTTCCAAGCCTGCAACCTGCGTGGCGCCGACATCGAAGGTAAAGCCTTTGCGTTTGAAGGTGGAAGCGCATCCTCCGGGGACGATCGCCTGATCTAAGACTAATACTTTGTATCCTCTATGGGCAAGCAAGGCTGCTGCTGTCAGCCCGCCGATGCCGGCGCCAATTACTGTGACGCGGCCCTTGGTGTCTGTTGCACTGGATTTGCTTTGACGGGTGCGATCGGTCATCATAATTTATTTATTGTAATATTTCTTAATATTATGGTCATATTTTGCCATAAAAAGCTCTTGTAGCGACAGGTTCAAATCTATCGCTACAAGAGGAAGGAGGCCGAGTTTAGAGGACGTTTTAGGGGTAAAGTGCTCCGGGCGCACCCGAAACGTTAGACTGTGGCGTGCTGATGAGAAAATCAGGGACGGCGCCACTTGTTGAGATAAGCTTCGCCAATCCCAGCCACAGCTTGCATTTGAACTAGCTGTTCCCGTAAAGCTTTGATTGTTTTTAGCTGTTCTTGAGACTCTTGCTGCAAAGCCTCGTAATTTAGCTGTTTCGCAGCACTTTGGCTTAATTGATCTTTTAGAGAGTGGAACTCGGTCAGTTGAACTTGCAAGTTGCCGATCGCACTTGACTTTTCTGCTAACTCCTGCTGCAAAGCTTCGTAACTTGACTTCGATACAGTTTCCTGCAATTGGCTTTCGAGATTTTGCTTTTCGGTAGCGAATTGCTGCTGTAAAGATGCGATCGCACTTTCTTTTTCGCCCAATTGATGCTGCAAAGATTCCAAATCGCTCGACTTGGAGGCTAGTTGCTGCTGCAATTCGTTAGCCCAATGTTCTTTTTCGCCCAA
>NZ_JAEQCT010000149.1:0-17410 GCF_020738205.1 Microcoleus sp. PH2017_24_DOB_U_A | reverse complement strand
CAAATAGTCTCGTGCGATCGCCCGAGTTGCGGACAAAGCTACCCAAATAGTCAAGGATGGGTAGCTTTGTCCATAAATTAAGTTACAGTTTCAAACCCCCTTTACGATCTCAGAGACGTAGGGTGCATCGCTACGAAGAATTCTCGCCCTCCACCGGGCTGCCAGTCAACGACGCACCCTACAATTTATAACGGGGATGAATAACCCGGATTTGGTATTACTAAATGCTGACTTTGGATAAATTGTCAAGCACTTTACATTAAGATTTATTATTGCTGTGGTTCATCAATGAAAAGTGTGTGCTAGGATGTAACACCTTATTAGAAAAGCCTTGAAATCAAAATTAAAGTCGATCGCGAAAGTGGACTCTACATCAACCATGAACGTAAAAACATCAGCAAAAGTTAAAAATCAAGTCAAAACTCTCGGAGACGCAGCCTCTGGTGCGATCGAGAAATATTTCCGCAAAGCAGTAGAGCACGAGGCTGAAGTTCTCAAAGACAAAGATGCAGAAGAACTTCATCAAATGCGAGTCGGAATGCGGCGTTTGCGATCGGCTGTAACGGGTTTTGCTCCGGTTTTAGACTTGCCAAAAGCAGCTTCTGAACGCAAAATTGGTAAGGTGGGGCGGATTCTGGGAACGCTCAGAGATTTGGATGTGATGCTCGAAAGTCTCCAAAACCGCTATTACCCGAATTTGCCGACTGACGAACAGGAAGTTTTGGATGAGGCTTTGTTGAGTTTGCTCAAACAGCGCCGTCGGGCTTTGAAACGGGTGAGGGCTGTTTTGGAACACAAAAGTTACCAGTCGCTGAAAGAGTCGATCGAGAATTGGGTAGAAAAACCGCAGTTTCGGGCGATCGAACATTTGCCAATTGCTGAGGTTTTGCCGGATTTGCTGTTACCTCAAGTCAGCGAATTTTTCCTGCATCCGGCTTGGCTGCTGGGCACCGAATATCAGGATGGCAAAGTTAAAGTTGCTGATGATTTGACTGCTGAGGCTGTGGAAGAAAAGCTAGCAGCGGAGGGAACAATTCTGCACGATTTGCGGAAGCAAGCTAAGCGGGTTCGCTATTTGATGAATCTGTTTGGCGATTTTTACGGCCCGACTTATGAAGCTTATGTCGAAGATGTAAAAGCTGTTCAGGAATGTTTGGGCGATATTCAAGACTGTGAAGTTTTAGGGGAGTTTCTGACAGATTTTGTCGATCGCGATTTGCAAAAAGAGTTGCCGAAACTGGCTGGTTTGTTCGCAGAAAAACGCTACGGGGCTTGGCAAAAATGGCAGGTTTTGCAGCGCAAGTATTTGAAATCGGAAATTAGGCAAGATTTGCGATCGACCTTAATTCATCCTGTGGTTGATGATGCTGCTAAGGTGCATTCGCCACACCCAAATTAGGTTTTTTGCTTGCAGACAGCGGGGATTAGAAGCCGGACACGGCATTACCGTGTCCCTACAAATATGACCTAAAATAACAGATATTCGTAGGGAAACGGCACTGCCGTGTCCTTCATCGTGTAACTCAAGAAAGGGCGATCGCTCTTGCGGATGAAGTTAAAGAAAGGGCGATCGAACTTGAATGCTAACTCAGTTAAGAGGAGATATCTGTGAGGAAGCACTGTTAAGGATTACCTCAGCAATGTCTTGACGTGTAGCACCAAAGGTGAGCAAAGTGCGAACAAGAAGATCGAGGGAAGCGGAAGGATCGCCAGATTCCATTTTAGCAACCCTTGACTGGCTAGACTTAATTCTTTGGGCAAGCTCGTGCTGCGTCATCTGTTGGCTAATCCGGTTTTGCTTGATGGCTTTACTAAGTGCAAGTTTCATTTCGATGAATGCTGTTTCTTCTGGCGAAAGTCCGAGAAATTCCTCTACAGTGCCAATAGTCCATCCGGCTGCTTCTAAGCGTTGGCGTTTAGCTTGATCCATAAAAATACCTTCCCGATATCAATTCAAATTAGGTCGTATTGTTTCAATCGTTTTTTACATTTTTATATTATAAATTTCGGTGTTTTATTTGTGGTTTTGTTAAATACATCTAAGAGAATAATAGCATCTACATCAATTCGATAAATGATGCGCCAATCCTTGCTTGTCTCTGAATCGCTTATACGCAGCTCGTGACAACGCTCTCCGATACTTGGCATAGGACGAGATAATGGCATGGATAGGTTTTCGCCATCCTGTAGCTTTCGCAGCAGAAATCCGGCTTGAATACGCGCATCAGTAGAAAAGGGGGGTGTTTTTACTTCACCACTAAGCCAGACAATGGGTTTACTTTCTGAATCTACCATCTATAGTTTAGGTTGTTTTAGATTAAATGTCAAATCAGACATAGTGGCAATATACCCGATATCATCAAAGATTGTCAAAGCCGTAAAAATCGCCTATAGTGTTGGATCGACATAGTTAGGAATACTCAAAAAAAGAGCGATCGCACTTTAGGAAAGAAAGGGCGATCGCCCGATTTGCCAAAATAATGATTAGAGTGAAAACTAAGTAAGCATCGTAAAAAATATGCCTCGTATCTTTACAACAATGTATCTTTACAACAATCGTTTATTGGGGAAAAGATATTTATGTGGCAGAATGCCCTGAAGTGGGAACAGCTAGCCCGGGTGAAACTATTGAAGAAGCGATCGCCAATCTGAAAGAAGCAACAGAACTCTATTTAGACGAATTCTCTTCATGTCAGATTTGTTATTTCCTACCTTCCTAGCATACCTGGGATTGTATTAATTTGCCAGCCCTCAAATCAAATTTTTCCAGTTTCCAAGGGTATTTTTTTCGGACAAATATCATCATCGTACCAACCAGTCAAAGCCACCGCCAAAGCATCTGCCGCATCATCAGGTTTCGGAATATAACCCAACTCCAACTCCCGCGCCACAGCCTCTTGCACTTCCGATTTATCAGCATTGCCGCGGCCAGTCAAAGCTTGCTTAATTTGAGCAGGCGTAAACTCAAACAGCGGCACTCCGCACTGAGCCAATACTAGCGTCAAAACGCCCCGTGCTTGGGCTACAAGTATGGTATTTCCCATTTTGTAAAAAAACAGTTTTTCGGCAATTGCTAAATCTGGTTTTACCTCATCAATTACCGTGTGCAAATCTTCATAAATTGTTTTTAGGCGCTGTCCCATTTCCTGCTTAGGCGTTGTTTTAATCACGCCGCAATCAATCAGGGAAACGCTATTTTCGTCTTGTTTGCCGGGGATAATATGACAAGAAATTGCGCCGTAGCCAAGATTTGCCAAGCCCGGATCTAATCCTAAAATTCGTGTTTTCATTCACAATTATTGATTGTTTTTCTCATATTAAATCCGATTAATTGCACCCGAAAACCTTGCGTAAAGATTCTCGGTTTCAATTATTATATCCTTCAATATAAAGTCCGGCAATCTGTTTAAATTATACAACAAAATTCTTGATTGCGACGATAGTTTTATGCTTTTATTGGACAATATATTGGATTAATATAATACGATCAATGATAGTATTCACAATTTTACTTCTTTATTTAAATACTACAAAGCAAAAATAAGCGTCGATTCATAGGAGACTTTATGGCATTATACTTACATTGTAATGCCAGAATGCAGCCAACTGCAATCTTAATCTGTAATGCTAATATATCGAGGCTGATTCTTGATTCGCTCTATCCAAGTTTTAATTGCCGGAAACCCCGTCAAATCAAATCCGCCTTCGGCAGCAACGTGAGTGTAAGCAAATAAACCTATGTCAGCAATAGAATAGCGATCGCCCACAAAAAACTCATTTTTTTCTAAATGCTGTTCCATCACCCCCAAAGCAGCATAACCCGGTGCTTGTTTCTGTTGCAGTGCTGCTTGATATTCCTCAGCTTTCCCTGTCAAATACCAAAAACGAGAAGTTGCAATAAAAGGTTCGTGACTGTACTGTTCAAAAAACAACCACTGCATGACTTGAGCGCGTTCAAATTTATCGCTGGGGAAAAACTCAGTTTCTTCGCTCAAGTAAAACATAATTGCATTCGATTCAAAGAGAAATTTACCCGGTACAATCTCTAAAACCGGAATGCGGCCATTGGGATTTTTGACCAAAAATTCGGGTGTGCGACTTTCTTTTTGGAGAATATTAATTTCTGTGCGATCGAAGGGAATATTGAGCTGAGTTAAGAGCAAGCGAACTTTATAGCAATTTCCCGAAGGGGAATATTCGTAGAGTTTGAACATAAGTATTCTTGTTTTGAACTAACCGCAGATTAGACAGACGAAGAGAAGCAGAAAAAAGAAAGAGAGAGAGATTAATATATCCGACAAGGATTGCGATATATAGCCTTTCTCAGAAAGATGAGGTATGATTATAAATGGAGTTTTTGATGCGACCTCGCTTACTATATAATAAATATAAGAGGGCTGAAGCCCAACAACGTACCTTACTTTTTTGAGAACCGCTATATCATTCATACTGCTTTCAAGCTTGATATCATATGTCGCTGGAGTAACTTACCAACAATGGCTATACCCCGTTCAATTTCTTCAGGCAAAAGAGAGAAATTCAATCGCATTGCTGGATAGCCTTTGCGATCGGGAAAAAATGCTGTACCGCAAGCAATCAAAATACCCTGAGATAAAGCCTCTTGACAAATTTTTTGCACTGACAGGCAATTCGGTAAATGCACCCATAAAAACAATCCACCTTCAGGGACTGTCCAACTGGCTTCCTGGGGAAAGTAACGCTCCAAAGCTTGCAGCATGGCATTTCGACTCTGCAAGTTTTGCATCCGAATCTGATTCAAATGTCGGCGGTAATGACCGGAAGCCAGATATTCACTAACTATAGCCTGAGAAATAGTTGATACGTGAAAATCGTGCAATAATTTTTGTCTCATAATCGCCTGATAGTTGACATCTGGAACGATAATCCAACCAACTCGCAGACCTGGGATTAGAGTTTTCGAGAAAGTCCCAATATATGTTACCAGGTTTTGCTGGTCAAAGGCTTTGATAGGCGCAGGAACAGGCTGAAAATTTAGTCCTTCGTAAGCGTTATCTTCTAAAATGGCACATTCATATTGACTGGCTAATGCTAATAACTGCTGGCGATGAGTTTGAGAAGTTGTCAGCCCAGTAGGATTGTGCAGCGTGCTGATCGTGTAAATTAATTTAGGGCGGTGAGTCTGGAGACAAGATTCTAGGATAGCTAAATTCATCCCTTCTCCAGTCATGGGAATGCCGACAATTTTAGCTCCTATATCTTCTAAAATAGCAAGTGCTCCGTGATAAGTTGGTGCTTCTACAATTACCCGATCGCCAGCTTGGACATAGTGACGCATCGCTAAAGACAATCCCTGCTGAGATCCGTTAGTCAGAATCAATTGTTCTGGAGCAATATCGAGTCCTTGTTGCACCAACATTTGAGCAATTTGTTGCTGCAAAATCGGCTGTCCCCCAGGAAAACCGTATCTGAAGAGTGTATCTCCGGCTTCGGTGACGGCTCGTCTGGCGATTTTTTGCAAGTCTTGCAATCCCCAAGGACGGGGAAAACCCGAGCTAAAGTCAGTAATTCCTGTTTGCGATTGTACCTGAATTGAAGCCAAGAAGCGATCGCAAAAACCGCCTCCATCTTTGTCTGGGACGATCGCATCTTGAAGCGACGGAAAAGCCGTTCCCAGTCTCGGCGTGGGCACTGTTTGATGGCTGACAAAGTATCCTGAGCCTTGGCGAGCATAAATCAAGCTATCTGCTTCTAAAACGCTGTAAGCTTCAATGACTGTCAATCGGGCCACTTGCAAGGTGTTAGCTAGCGATCGAATTGAAGGCAAGCGTTGTCCAGGTGGTAATGTCCCAGACTGGATCAGTCGTCTGAGGCGATCGCGAATCTGCAAGTAAATCGGTTTGGGAGATTGTCTGTCTAGGGGTATTTTCACAGCACATATTCGCTCGTGACACTACAGGGCGATCGCAATTTTCAATTCAATGAAATACAAGACACCGCTCTGCCGTGTCCTAACCGAAAACCGCTATAGCCACACTATAAGCGATTACTCTGTCCAATGGCCCAGTACAGTTTTCAGATATTTTACCAAAACAGTTGGTGGATTGAGCAACTGTACCGATCAAAGTTTCCCAAACCGTATCTTCACAGATTCCAGTTTTTTGATTAAAGTGAATTAATACTTCTATTTGAGAGCAAAATGCTTTTGTAAAAATCGTTTTTTAGGAGTGCGAGTTTAAGAGTTCGCTTGCTCATCTAGCAAGTTGGTTGTGGGAACACAACCTTAGGGATAATTTGCAGTTTTCAAGGAACTTATAGCCCTTCTCAGATAGGTGAGGTATGTTGTTGGGCTTCAGCCCTCTTTGTCTAAGCGGTTATATAAGCTGTCAGTCATACTTCATCTTTTTGAGAAAGGCTATATTTAACCCGTTCCTAGGATATTGAGGGAAAATTTGTGACTTTTTGATTGTTAATTATCAAGGAGATGCTATGCTTCAAAGATATTCCGAATGTGCAGCGCCAGATCGCATAATCCTCATGAAAAACGAGGTGTACAGGTTGCCTCAAAATCATCAAGAAATTCAAGTCTTGTCAGGAATTGCTTGGATCACACTTGACAAACAGGACATCATCTTGCACAGTCCAGAAAAATCATCGCTTCCACCGAGCAAAAACTTTGCTGTCATCTCCGCTCTCAACAATATGCCACTGATTTTGGCAGTCTGGTAAGACAGTTGACAGTTGACAGTTGACAGTTGACAGTTGACAGTTTGAGAGCGACATCTACCCTTAAGTCCGAGTATTGGAGTAATGAATAGTCTGATTTTAAGGGAGCATCCCAATTTGGTAAAAAGCGTTTTTTACACAGTGCGAGCGTCTCGCTCGTGGCAGGGTTCGCGAGCGAGACGCTCGCACTGCTGCGATCCAAATATACTATTCTGATGCAACTGTCCGCCATCTGAAAGCAAAAATGGGATGCTCCCGATTTTAATTTCTTCTTACGCCTCTGCACTTTGTTAAAAAAACAAGTCTACTTCACAGGTAAAAAATGAAACTACACTGGAAACATCTTCAATTCGATCGAGAAACAATCGGGCTAATTTACGGTTTCCTAGGCGTAGTTGGATTCAGCTTAACACTGCCAGCAACCAGAGCCGCAGTGCAGGATTTAGACCCTATTTTTGTAGGCTTAGGACGCGGATTAGTAGCAGCTATACTAGCAGCAGTTACTTTAAAAATAACACATCAGGCTATTCCCTCTAAACGGCAATTGTGGAGTTTATTAGTTGTCGGATTGGGAGTGGTTGTCGGATTTCCGCTATTATCAGCCTGGGCAATGCAGCGAGTACCTGCCGCCCACGGTGCTGTAGTATTGGGAATCTTGCCATTGACAACAGCAATAGGGGGAGTTTTGCGATCGGGCGATCGGCCATCTTCTCGGTTTTGGGTTGCTAGTATCGCCGGAAGTTTAACCGTTGTTTGTTTTGGAATTATTAGTGGTGCAGGGCAACTCCAAACCGCAGATTTAGCTTTATTTGCATCAGTCATTGCTGCTGCTTTTGGTTATGCCGAAGGTGGGCGATTAGCTAAAACTTTAGGTGGATGGCAAGTTATCTGTTGGGCATTGATAGTTATCGCTCCCTTCGAGGTTTTGCCGACAATATTTGTGGTTTTAAAACAAGGATTAGTCGCTGCACCGACGGCGTGGTTGGGTTTTGCCTATGTGAGTTTTGTCAGTCAATTTGTAGCATTTTTTGCCTGGTATGAGGGGATGGCCATTGGCGGAGTTGCCAGGGTAGGGCAAATTCAGCTATTGCAACCATTTTTGACTATTCTGGCATCCGCTATTTTGCTTGGTGAAACTGTTAAGCCGATCGCCCTAGGCAGCGCTTGTTTAGTGGTAGCCTGCGTCGCAGCGGGTAAAAAAGCATCAATTAAGCAGGCAGCAAATTTGTGATGTGCAGGAAATTTGCGTGGGGCGCGATCGTTTAACTCATAACACAAATTAGACGATTTAGGCAAGATTCGTCAACTGTTGTTTGCTAAGATGATTTTTGTTTGTTTTGGCGATCGGCAAAACCAGCAACTTCAGCCAGCGTATAAAGTGGCCTGCCCTTCACCTCCTCATAAATCCGCCCAATATACTGGCCCAAAATCCCAATACTGACCAACTGCACCGCACCCAAAAAGAAAACCGCCATAATTATAATTGTCAAACCACTTAATGCCGCACCCGGAGAGAAAAGACGCCAGTACAAAACCAGAAAAGCCATTAAAACAGACACCAAAGCCGAAAATAAACCCAAATAAATCGACAGTTGCAAAGGAACCTTTGAAAAAGAGACTAAACCGTTCATCGCCAAAGCAAAAGATTTGCTGAAGGTATACTTAACATCGCCAGCAAAACGCGGATCTCGTTCAAACTTAACCGCAGTTTGTTTGAAACCAATCCAAGCCCGCAGTCCCCGAATGTAGCGATTGCGTTCTGGCATAGCATTGAGCACATCCACTACACACCGATCCATCAAACAAAAATCCCCCGTATCTATGGGAATATCAACATCAGCAAGATTCCGCAAAATGCGATAATACATATAAGCAGGCAACCGCTTAAACCAACCTTCTTGACGGCGTTGAGTGCGCTGAGCGTAAACAACTTGATACCCGAGACGCCACTGTTCTACCATATCTAGAATTAGCTCTGGCGGGTCTTGCAAATCGCCGTCCATGATGACTACAACTTGACCGCTAGAAAAATTTAATCCAGCAGTTACAGCTATTTGGTGACCGAAATTGCGCGCCAAACTGAGGTAACAAATTCGCGAGTCTTGTTCGTGCAATTCTCGCAAAATTTCCAGAGAGCGATCGCGGCTGCCATCATTGATTAAAATTAATTCTACAGCGCCGTCCATTCGATCCATCACAGCACTAATTCGTCGGTACAATTCTGGGAGATTTTCTTCTTCATTATAGATGGGAATTATCAAGGAATACTTAGGTATATTGTTCATCTCAGTTTGTGTTGTAAAATCTGGTGTCAACGGTTAAATCAAATAAATCAAAACTTTATTTTTTCACAAACACGCTCAGCGGCTCCATCGACCATTTTTGTGCGTAAGTTTGATTTTTGAGGACTATCTCTTTTCCTTGTTTGCCGTCATTTTTTGTAGACTGGTAAATTATCGCACAAGGGATAAAACTTTTGTAAGGTTCGGAATTTAATTTTTGCTTGACAACAGGATCGATAGTAGAAATATGTTCAATGCGAGGTGCTGGTTTTCCCGGCTCTGGAAACATCACCCACAAGGGATATTCCCAGGCATTTTTAGCCCAAAAAGAAAGTCCTATATTCGTGCAGTTTTGAGCTTTAACAAAATCTACTGCTGTATTGTAAGCAACCTCGATATTCGGGCGGCTTGTAAAGTAAAGATCGTGTCTGCTGCTATTAAAAATGTTACCATCTCCCACGAGAGGTCTAAAGTTGTTGTGAAAAACCCACGGTAGCGACATTAAAATCAGAATTGCCACCAGATAATTTGCGTTTTTATGATTTGATAATTGCGATACTACCAATCCAAATATTGGCGAAAATAATACAAATATTGACAGGTGATGGCGGCTGTGCCAAGGTTGTAATTTCAGAAGGAAGCAGATAAGTAAAAATGTCATTATTACAGCAATCAAATAAGTTATCACTATTTTTGTTTTTTGCCAAATAGGATTTTTAAGTATAAGTGTAATGCTGGCAAATATCAGCCCAAAGTGAATGGGATTGGTAGCTGTATTTTCATTAAATGAGGGTGTGGCGATCGCAAATACTTGTCCGGGAGGCCAAGTGATGCGTGCGTCGTTTGTCGCTACGCCCAGTATTCGGTGCAGCACGTTAATCACTCCGACAATCGCACCGTTAATCCGGGAAATCCTCGTACCAGCTTGCATACCTAAATTTCTAATGACATTTGACAGGAAAGTTGGCAGAGTAATTGCTTCAATTTTATATTCTTTGGTAAAACTTTCTGGCGCTCCGATCGCATAACCGAACAAATCGTAATTTCGCCAAAAGTGACCGACATTCAATACAAAAGTCACACCGGCTATTATCAAAATAGGTTGCAGCATTTTCCCCCGAAAACCTTGAATTCCTCCTACAAAAAACCAAATAATAAAAGGCAAACAAAATATATAAGCTGTCGTTTTTGTCAAGAGAGCCAGACCCAAACTCGCACCGATTTTGAAAGTATTAATCCCTGTTATTCCTGCCGAGAGTCCAGCTAAACCGCAGGAAACAAAACACACTACCCAGAAACATACAGCATAATCGTTTTGAGTGCTAGAACCCTGAAGGATACCCATCGGCAAAGTCGCAGCAAAGACTGCTGCAAAAACTTGACCCCGCCCATTTGCCCCCAGTTGCTTAGCAATTAAAGAAACTGCGATCGCACTTCCCACCATACTCAACCACTGTACCAAATTAGCAAAGCGATCGCCCCCGGTTAAAATCTGAAAGTGCATAATCGCAAACTCAGCCCCAGGCGGGTGATACAACTGCGGCACGTAAGAAGTGGGATAATGCTCGACACTGCGGTTTTGCATCCAGTGAGCAACCCGACTCATGTGATAAGTCATAGAATCCCAATTGTTAGGCGGTGCAACTACAGCAACTAAACCAACCGCAGCAAAAATAAAAAATACACCGCCTAGCAACCCGACTAATACACTAGAAAATTTCTCCTCTTGACTTTTCTCAAAAATTGGCTTGACAGGTTTAAATTTTAGATAAACCATCAAGCCGAGAATATTTGCTACCAACCACAGCCCAAACACCCACTCAAAAGTCAGCAACCTAAATAAACTCAAAATTTCAGTAGACAAAGCAACTATAACTCCCCAAACAATTGCTGCGGACAAAATAGCACTGCGCCAACACTTATCTATTTTCTGAAATATAAGCCACAAAATGCCCAGAGTCACCAATGGAATCAAGCCAAATATATTTGTTATCATAGATTTTGAGGTGGACTCTAAGACAGGGTACTCAGGGCCCGGAGGCTAAAAACCTGGTTTGTGAGTAGATTCATCGTTGTCTTTCCCCAATATTTCTACGAGAAACCGAGTGATTTCTGTAAGTCATATAACAATTACCATCATAACCACCGATAAATTAAAAAATTCATGACAAGTTCTAACTATCTGTGGCAAGCAAATCAAGACTTAAGCGAAGCTTGTCTGCAACATCCCTTTCTCAGAGGCATTGCTGACGGCAGCCTCCCCCAAAATAGTTTTGCATATTATGTTGCACAAGACGCATTTTTTCTGGGAGCATTTGCTCGCGCTTACAGTATCGCTGCGGCAAAAGCACCCGACTGGGAGGGATTTGAAATCCTCCACAATCTCGGGAGTGGCGTTTTAGAAGAACTTCGCTTGCATCAAGGATATGCAGCGAAATGGGGTGTAAACTTGCAAGAGGCTAAACCGGGAATTGCTACCCGCCGCTACACGGATTTTTTATTAGCAACTGCCTGGGGAAGCGGTGTCGGTTTGACAGTAGCGGCGATGACTCCTTGCTTGCGGTTGTATGCTTTTTTGGGACAGCAGTTAGCCAAGCCTAATATACCAAAACACGCCTTGAGCGACTGGATTGTCACCTATAGCAGCCCTGAGTTTGAGATTTTAGCTTCACGGCTGGAAAGTTTGGTCGATCGCTATGCCGAATCTATACCGGAAGTAGAAGCAACCTATCGCTACGCTTTGACAGTTGACAGTTGACAGTTGACAGTTTGAGAGCGACCTCTACCCTTAAGTCCGAGGATTGGAGTAATGAATAGTCTGATTTTCATTTCTCCCTCACTCGTGTTCCGGCTTTCAACCAATTATTTCTGGTAAATTAAGTTTTTTCAAGAGATGCTCGCCAACTATCGCCCCTAAGCTACCCACAGCCAACCTGCAAATCTGACGGAAACGTACAGCAGAAATATACCAAACAATCCCATCAACCCGTAACCCCAACGAGGCTTAGCTGCTAGCAACAAGCCGAGAGCTATTGAAAGCGGCAGCATACCGTAAGCGTAGCGGTTTACCGATCGCAAAGCTCCGGAATTAAGCAGCAGTGCTAAAGAGCAAAAACCGTAAGTCAAAACAATAGTGGTAAGCCTTTTGTGCAAAAACCATAATAAATAGCCGCTGCCAAAAATCATCACAATTCTACTGATAGCAGATACCTTCAATTTGAGAGCTTGAATCAATACCTCGAACCAACTCGGCTGAACCCATCCCTTTTGAACATGAACAAATGCTAAAGCATCTCCAAATCTAATAGCACAATATATACTAAATGAAAATATCCCAAGAGCGCTAGCCAAACCTGCAAAATAAGCAAGTGGAGGTCTTTTTTCCCTCCAAGCTGTCAGCAAAAAAGCAGGTATCAGTGCTACTCCCGGCCCCCTAGTAGCAGTTGTCAAAGCTCCCCAAACAGCAGCCCAAATATACTCGCCCCTCTCAAAAGATCGCAAAGCAGATGCTGTCAGAAACAGAAACAATCCTTCTGTATACATGACAGTGCAAAATAGCGAGAACGGACACCAAGCTAGCATAGCGGTTGTCCATTTGGCAACACCAGTATCGTATCGCTGTTCTACCCAAAAATAAATCAGCACTAATGCGCCCAAAAATGCAAAAGAGTTGATTAATACCCCTGCTGCGTCCGATCGCATTCCGAGGGTCATCAGCCCCCGAATTAGCAAGGGAAACAGCGGATAGAAGGCAACAGAATGTTGCTCTCCGTCATCGGCGTAGGAGTAGCCTAGGGTAGCGATTTTGGTGTACCATTCGCCGTCCCAATGGGAGAACAACTCCCAGCCACTTTTGGGAATAAAGCCCGCCACAAAAGGCGTTGAGTCCTGAGACTGGTAGAGCAGCGAGTGATGGTACAGGAAGGGGGCAATTAGCTGCATCCCGATCGCAATTACCGATCGGCTCAGCAACCACATAGTAATTACAAAAATTAACCCATCTCTGCTTTTAGTGCCTGCTTGACGCGGACTTACTTCTAGCCCTAAATCAGTATTTGTCATCGCTAAAACAGCGCCAGACTGTTGATTTTAAATACAGTATAGTCGGCTGCCTATCGATCGCCAAATATATACGTAAGTACAGCGGTACTGCTAATTTTAGCGTCCCAGTTTATTGGGAATACCTTCGCAGCCGCCGGGAATAGTCTCTCGCGACTTCGAGCCGCACCAAGCGCAGCAGTAATAGCGCTGCTCGTCCGACAGCCGCTTGACAGCAGTGAAATCAGCACGTTCAACCACAGCGCCGGTATATTCACCCGTTTGATAGTTGGCAAATTCCGTGCGGCTGCGGGGAGATGCCATTTCTGCCGAGCCGTAGAATAATTTGGTGGCTCTCATGTCGGCGCGAACGAGATTGGCGTCGTACAGAATAGCGCGCGAGAGGTTTGCTTTCACTAAATCGCACTTGCTGAGATTGGCTCGGACAAGGTTGGCTTCGCTCAACTCAGTCCACCGTAAATCCGTGCCAGCGAGGTCAGCACCAGCTAACATGACGTTTAAATCGATGACGCGGAGGCCGTGATCTCTGTCTTCAGCGTAGCCACCATCGCCGTCAAGGATGGGGCGGCCTAAAAGCCGATCGCGCTTCAGAGGAGTAATCAGTCTCGACTGCGACAAAAACCGCAGAATTTTCGCTTTACCTTCAGCATCCACACTGCTCATAATTGCAGCGGTGCGGCCTTCGGCGATCGCCCTTTCCTGCGGCCAATCTTCCAAAAACCCTTGCTCGTCAAGGGCTAAGTCGGAAACCCCTTGAAAATAAGCATCAATCGTTTGCTGCTGGGTAATGCGATTTTGCTGAATCGTCAAATCCTTCGAGATCACGTACTGGCGCCAAGCCACGTAAACGCCCAAAATTGCGATCAAAATTTGACCCAAAGCACCAATTAACTCGCCGAGAGCTCCGATAGCATCCCAGTTGATTTGGATGTTGCGGCTTCCCGGTTCAGTATTAGTACCGCTGAGCATCAGCAAGCCCACAATCCCAGCTAACAGCCCGAAGCAAGAGATGATCAGCGTGCGCCAAGTCGGCGGAATTACCTGCACCCAAATTTTGCCCCAACTCGGCCACATCATCCGCAGCGATATGCCGATCGCACCGACGGCGCCTATTAAGCCGATCCAAATGCTATCGTTAGCCAGTCCTACAATCATCGCTGCGATCGCCGCCAGCGTCAGCACCGAACCAGTCATCTCAGCAGTCGTTTGTGCGGGCTGCTGCGGCAATAAAACCCTGCGAGTTGGAGGAGGCGGCGGTAGCGGTTTTTCCGGTTCAGCAGTAGCAACGATTGTCGCTGATTCTGGCGGCACAGTAGGGCTTGCACCGTTAGGGCTTTCTACAGTCACGTTCGACTTAGGAGGATTGGGTTGAGGAGAGTTGGGTTCTGGTGTCATGCGTTGAGGCAAATTCTAACTTGAACAGGTCACTAAAACGATTTTAACCAACTAAGCACGATTCTAGATAGCATTACAATAGAAATATCCAGTAATTACACTCAAAGAGGTAACATAATATGACCCTGGTACTCCCCAATCTTCAAGGCAAACAAATGGGTCAAGTAATCACTACAATCACCGTCACGAATCGTATCGATCTAGTTATGGCAGAACGGGGATTCATTTCTACCGAGGAAGTTCGTTGTGCGGTACTCGACAAAGTTGTTGTCGATACCGGAGCAACTCTACTTTCCTTGCCAGCTCCCATTATTAGCCAGTTAGGCTTAATACAGGTGGGAGAAAGAGATGTAGAAACATCGGCTGGTATCAAAAAAGGTCGAATTTTTGCCGACGCTCAAATTATTGTAGAAGGGAGAGAAGGTAGATTTGATTGTTTAGAATTGCCCGAAGGCGTTGCTGCTGTTTTGCTGGGCGTGATTCCCATGGAAGAACTAGGGTTAGAACCAGATTTGAAAAATCGACGGTTGCGAGTATTGCCGATGAACAACCAGCAAACATATCTAATGGCTTAATTAAAAGGTTTGTATTCAGGACTTTAGTCCTTTCTTTAATGCGGACTAAAGTTCTCACTACAAACCTTTTTGTGTGAAAGTTTGTAGTCAGGACTTTAGTCCTTTCTTTGATGCGGACTAAAGTCCTCACTACAAACCTTTTTATGTGAAAGTTTGTAGTCAGGACTTTAGTCCTTTCTTTGATGCGGACTAAAGTCCTCACTACAAACCTTTTTATGTGAAAGTTTTTGCCTACAGCTAGCGAGCTAAATAAGCCCTCCCCAAATAGACCCCAACCGTCGCAAATATCAAAAAAGTCATCCCGAAAACCAACTCTATACTAAACCTTTGAGCATTTCCCAAAGCCACAATAATTTGCTGCCGCACTATAAAAGCAAATAGCCAACAAATCTCCGCCTTCAGCCAAACCAAAAGGCCTCGCCCCAAGAGATATTGTCGGCGCGCATTTTCCTGAGTAATCCGTACCGGATAGTTAAAAGTATGCGGATAGCGCGATACCGCAGTTAAAACCACAAAAATAATAGCAGCCACTGCTGGCAGCATCCAAATCATCACCTTGTCGCCCAAAGCATCAGGCTGCCCCCCCAAGCCGAAGTGAATTGGAATACGATCGGGCAAAACGGCCCAAAACTGTACGATCGGCAAAATCGACACTAAAATCGCGATCGCCCCCGCAAGCTCTACCGCCAATAAAACAGGCGAAAGCCCCAGAGAAATCACCGGCCGTTGGTTTGGTGCATTTCCAGTCATAGCTACTTAAAATTAGATTAATATTGAAAATAATAGTATTGGTTCCCATGTAATCCCCCAACCGCTTTCGTTGGGGGTTTCCAAACATCTCGCGAGGTTTTATGACGGTTCAGGTTTTGGTTGAAAAGAAAAAGTTAGAAAAACCGCCCCTAACAATACACACTTTAGGCGATCGCGTCCTGCGGCAGCCAGCAAAGCGCGTCAGCAGCATCGATGCAGAAATTCGGCAGCTAGTCCGAGAAATGCTGCAAACCATGTACAGTGCCGACGGCATCGGTTTGGCAGCCCCCCAAGTCGGAGTTAACAAACAAGTAATCGTACTCGACTGCGAACCCGACAATCCCGCCACACCCCCATTGGTTTTGATCAACCCCACCATCAAAAGTAGCAGCGGCGATATCTGCATCTTGCAAGAAGGCTGTTTAAGCATTCCGGGAGTTTATTTAGAAGTCAAACGCCCAGAAGCTATTGAAGTGTCCTACCGCGACGAATTTGGCCGCCCGCAAACCCTGAAAGCGACAGATTTATTGTCGAGGGCAATTCAGCACGAAATGGATCACCTCAACGGAGTGCTGTTTGTAGATAGAGTAGAAAACAAGCTCGCACTCAATGAAGAATTAGTCAAGAACAAATTTTCGCCAAAGGCCGTAAAATCAGTATGATGGCAGGAACTCCAAAAAGTGGTTTATTGTTAGCTCTTTCGTGCATCACTGCGATCGCCGCAGTCGGCTCAATCTTTGAGCTGTCTTCGGGAGAAGCTCAACTCGGCAACGTAGTTACCGGCATCATCCTCGCCCTCAGCATACCGCTCACAGGCATATTTTTCTATGCAGCCGTTCAGGATGCCAGAGCAAATTTATGATTAGTCATTAGTCAGCAGTCATTAGTCAGTAGTCAGTTGTTATTTGTTATTTGTTATTGGTGAGTTGTCCTATATTACTTGTTATTGATTCCTAGTTGTTAGGTGTTAGTGGTGAGTTATTGATTGTTACTAATAACTAATAACTGCTCCCCAACCATCAATCACAAATAACTAATAACAAATAACTAATAACTAATAACTGCCAACTGCCAACTGCCAACTGCCAACTGCCAACTGCCAACTGACTGATGACTAATGAAATCGGATTTCTGCGACAAGTGCCCGCCAAAGGCGCTGCGTCCGGGCTAGCGTCCAAGTACCAACTTTCTGAATATGGAGAAGTGGCGATCGGGCGCGATCGCAATTGTCAAATAGCTTTAGAGTCGATCGCCCACGGCATGGTTTCCCGCCGCCATGCCGCAGTCCGTCCCTTAACTCATGGTAATTGGACGAGATGGCAAATTTGCGACCTCAACAGCGCTAACGGAACTTATATCAACGGCCAAAAGCTCGAAGGCTGCCAAACTTTAGAAACAGGCGATCGCATCAGTCTCGGTATTGACGGCCCTGAATTCATATTTGAATCTCCCGCAACCCCAAACCAAACTAAACCCGCATACCCAGCCACAAAAACGGGCAATTTTCCAGTCAGTGAAAAAGACGCTCTCACTTTAACTCAATTATTCCCTGACGGTGTTACGCTGCACAACCCTGGACAAACAGGGCATACGCGATAGCAATACTCTCACTATTGATAGAGAGAGCAAAGGAGCCGTCCCTCA
>NZ_JAEQCT010000148.1:0-12228 GCF_020738205.1 Microcoleus sp. PH2017_24_DOB_U_A | reverse complement strand
CAAATCCGACTGGCTGCGCGGCCTCAAGGAAAACGTGATCATCGGCCGCCTGATTCCTGCTGGAACTGGGTTCAATGCCTATGAGGATGCCAGCGTTCAAGATGCCGGTTTTGAGGGTGCTGTCTTTGACGACGACATCCAGGATTTGCAGGAAGATGTCGTGTTGGACGATCGCACTGCCCGCCGCAAGTATACGATCGAGAGTCCTTTTGATGTCGGCCGCGCCCCTGATGTTGACTCCGAGGAGGATTTTGAGGAAGTTGAGGTTGATGAGGACGATTTTGTCCCTGATACTGATGATGATTCCTTAGGCGCGATCGCCGATGATGATGATGATATCGGTTACGACTTCGACGAGGACGAAGACTAAAACGAGTGTTTTGAGATAGATTGCCGCGCAGCCAGCGATCCTGAACTGCGCGGCAATTTTTGAGAGATCCTCCCAACCAACAGGCGCAAGCGTTGGTTGAAAAATCTTAAATTTTTGGTTTCAAAACTTAAAATTCAAAATTCACAGGCGAAAGTGCGATCGGCACATCAAATCGCCCGAAAAAAGAAGGCAGAAGATATTCAGCCGCAGGCATAAATCAGAATTCAATAAAACTTGAAAATTAAAATTTTTAATTGTTTGAATCAAACTATAAATAAAATTATTTCTTCCTTATAATACCAATTTTCAAAATTAATACAACATTAGTTGTAGGCTGTGGATCCACGAAAAATTCGTAGCTATATATCGACAATTTGACAGAGCCGCACCTGACCACAATGGTACAAGCGACCAAACAAAACATTTATTATGTCGCAATCTTTTGTCAAAATGGTATTATAAACACGCTCGCATTATTCAAGCCAGTCTGCGAAAATAACTATTTGTTCTGATGTGGGTTTAAGCACGAATTCGTAGGTTAGATTGAACACTAGGTCTTTAAGAAATATCAAGACTTTTCTTAAAAAGTCGATCAAATAAAAGCCGTCCTAGAAGGACGGGGCTGAAGAAGCCAAGTTTTCGGTAAAAGACCGCTAACCCAAGCGTATTAAACTACAAACTTCGTGGCTTCCCTCCGTTACATTTGTTACATCCGACAGCCGACGAATCCGTTGCTGAACTTCCTTCTTCAAATATGGTGCGCTCACTCAGGGAGCAAAGCCTTGATCCGATCGACAAACTCTTGATGGTCTACTACGGGTTTAGAGATGTAACCGTCGGCACCGCTTTGATCCAGAAAAGTTTCTCTATCACCGGCCATGGCGTGAGCCGTCACCAATATAATCGGGAGCGAGGCGGTTTGCGGGTCAGCTTTCAGCAGTTGAGTAATCTTAATGCCGTCAACAGATTTTCCCTGGTACACGCTGCGCGAAAGAGACACGTCCATTAAAATCAAATCAGCTTGGCCGGCCGCAGCAATCTGCATCACCTCTTCAACATTTTCCGTGTGCTTGACAGCTAAGCCCCCCCGCTTAGTAAGTATTTTGGAAAAAACTCGAGCATTAACCAAATCGTCCTCTACAATCAGAACGGTTTTCATAAATAAATATGGGAAGTATGGAAACTTTGCGACATGAGTCAAAAGAGGAACACGGCACGAGGATTAGATTCCCCGTCAAAAATGCAGAGTTTTTAGCGCCATCAGCCGGGAACCCTGCAAAACCCGCATATATTCCTTGAGCGACTACCGTGAGAGGGTGTACAGATGCCCAGAAGCATCCATTACCATCATTTAGACTACTACATACAAACAAACAGATACATTTAACCCGGTAGAAGCTGAAAATCAACCTTTACTGTGTATGGCACAATTGGTAAGATGCAATCTTACGCCTTTGTGTCGCGGATCTGTCACAGCCTTTAAAAAAAGGCTAAAAGTGCCATTCATATCACGCCCGATGCCATGACCGCAAGAAGGACAAACTGTTGGTTACCTTCTAACTTTTTGTGGTTCTGTCCATACTTTGAACAGGTTTTAGATGTATATTCTTCAGTCAGTCTGCTACAATACATCCGCGCTTAGATGCGGAAATGCTTTAACGTAAAATAGGGTGAACCTATTGATATTACTACAATCTACCACAGTCTACTAGAATATTTCAAATAATTGTCTACCTTAGATAGAGTGTTTAGTTGTTTTTTAGAACTAGACCTGACACTGACGCTCGTCTCACGATCCCCCGGTAGCAAGTTTTTAGTAACCTGTTGTCGATTTAAATTGTATATTTGAATTCTCTATTCCCCTTCACGGTTACATTTTCTCCCCGACGACCGAGAATCTCCCTCTCTCCCCCGAATATCGCAGACAATTTCGGGATTGCTACTGCTTATCCTCTCTTGTGGTCAGGACTCCAACTTGTACCATTTTAGATTTTAGATTTTAGACTGGGGACGATCGCTCGGATAGGGGTATGAAGGTGGACTGAGGTTGAGGGCAGTTCCATTACTTTTTGTAACTGCTATGGGAGTCCCGGAGCCTTGACAATTATTTTCTTTCTTGCTCTTAGAGTCAAGCAATGTTGATTGACCTACTCGGGCCTTCCCATTCGGATCGGAGTACCCAATATAGCGGGGATGGTTGGGGATTCGCCATTCTCAGTTTTGACCGCTATCGAGCTGGTGTCAGAGGCTTGAGAGTTCGCCCGGATAGATTTGACCCGGCTGAATTCTGAACGATCTGCCTTTGTGAGCGATTATAAGGAAAAGTATGACTGTGAATCAACCTTCTCGCGGCGGCGGGTAAATAGACAGGTAGGCACAAAGGTCGGCAACATAGAGTAGCAAAGAAGCGGAGTAATTCGAGGGAAACGGAGTAATTCGGAGTACCCTGCTACACCAGATTTCACACACACCAAGAGTGTGATAGCCGCTGGAGGGTCATGACTCAATCAATTCGGGCAAGATTCAAGCGTCAGGGGAGGAACATCGCGTAGCTTCTGAACGTGGAACACCGCACCCTGGTAACAAGCCTGTAAGCCAATCGATGCAAACATTACCAAGTCCCCAGATGCAGAAATGCAAATTCAAGCTAATTACGTTTTCCTGTTGAATCACGACAGGACGTTCCTCAACATGGTGCATCCTGCCCGTGCTAGAGAGCTGTTGACCAAACAAAAAGCAGCGGTGTACAGATCATATCCGTTTGCGATCGTCCTCAAGCAACAGATTCTCAATCCCACACTCAAACCCTATCGGCTCAAAATAGATCCAGGTTCTAAATGGACGGGTTTCGCCATTCAATGCGGTGAAGATATTGTCTTCGGCATGGAACTAAAGCATCGAGGATTGCAAATCAGCGCTGACCTCAAACAACGGGCTAGCGTGCGAGGCTCGCGGCGTTCGCGCAATCTTAGATATCGAGCAAAGCGTTTTAATCGAAAGCAGCCTACAGGATGGTTAGCCCCCAGCTTGCGACATAGAGTTCAAACGGTAGAAACTTGGATTAAGCGATTCATGCGCTACAGTCCCATCACTGAGATTGAGATTGAGCAAGTCCGGTTTGACACACAACTGATGCAGAATCCTGAGATTAGTGGAGTGCAATATCAAGCGGGTGAACTGGCTGGCTATGAGGTGAAGCAATATCTACTAGAAAAGTGGGAACAAAAATGCTCGTACTGCGGTGCAACCGATACCCCCCTGGAAGTAGAACACATTCAGGCTAAATCAAAAGGTGGGTCAAACCGAGTCAGCAACCTTGCTCTTTCCTGTGTTCCGTGCAACCAGAAGAAGGGGAATCGCGATATCCAAGATTTCCTTTCGGGCAAACCCGACCTGCTACAACGTATTCTTGCACAAGCCAAGCAACCCCTTAAAGATGCAGCAGCAGTGAATTCAACCCGTTTTGCCATTGTCAGGATGGCAAAAGAGCTATGCGACACGGTGAAGTGTTGGACGGGCGGCAGAACTAAATTCAACCGCACTCAACAGGGCTTAGAGAAGTCACACAGCATTGATGCCGCCTGTGTCGGGAAATCTGGTCGCTCGATTCAATTGAGAACAACTCAGCCTCTGATTGTCACGTGTTTTGGGCACGGCACAAGGCAGGAAATACGAGTCAACAAACACGGGTTCCCAGCAGTGAAAAATACACGAGTACGATACAAGCACGTCAAAACAGGCGATACAGTTAAGTTCACGCTGGATACTGACCGCAAGAATTCACGAGCCGGAACCTATACGGCGCGAGTGAAAAAACCTACTGCAAAGGGTTTTGAGGTTTTAATTAATCAGTTTCGTATTGGAGTTTCTACCATAAAAAACGTGAAGTTTATTCACCGACAGGACGGCTACTCATATCGATTTTAGTTCACTCCGTTTCACCCCAGAATACTCCGATATTCTGCTATCTAGTAATTAGACATAAGGACTCATGGCTAAACAACTCAACCTACTTTCCGGGCAAGTAATTTCTACGCCTCTGCACGCCGAGATGCAGCAATCGTACCTCGAATATGCCATGAGTGTGATCGTCGGGCGAGCTTTGCCTGATGTCCGCGACGGTTTAAAACCTGTGCACCGTCGAATTTTGTACGCGATGCACGAACTCGGTTTGACACCAGACCGACCTTACCGCAAGTGCGCCCGGGTAGTTGGAGATGTTTTGGGAAAATATCACCCCCACGGCGACCAATCGGTTTACGACGCTCTGGTGCGAATGGCTCAGGAGTTTTCGAGCCGCTATCCTTTGCTGGCGGGTCACGGCAATTTCGGTTCGGTGGACAATGACCCTGCTGCTGCGATGCGCTACACGGAAACTAGGCTGGCATCGATCGCCCACGAAGCCATGCTAACCCAAGTCGGTGACGCAACTGTTGATTTTACTAATAACTTTGACAGTTCGCAGCAGGAACCGACGGCGCTCCCTGCTCAGTTGCCGTTTCTGTTGCTCAACGGTTGTACTGGCATTGCTGTCGGGATGGCTACTAATATCCCGCCGCACAATTTGGGCGAGGTGGTAGACGGTTTAATTGCTTTGATTGAAAATCCGGAGATCTCGGATGAGAAGTTGATCGAACTAATTCCGGGCCCAGATTTCCCGACCGGAGGGGAAATCGTCTCTACAGAGGGCATTGTTGATGCCTACACTAAGGGTCGAGGTAGCATTGCGGTCAGGGGTATAGCTGGGGTGGAAGAAGTGCCTGGGAATCGCAAGGTACGAACTAAAACGGCGATCGTCGTGACGGAGTTTCCGTTTCAGGTAAATAAGGCAGCTTGGATTGAAAAGGTGGCGGAGTTGGTGAATGCCGGCCGCCTCGACGGTATTTCTGATTTGCGTGACGAGAGCGATCGCGAAGGCATTCGAGTTGTAATTGAACTTAAACGAGAATTTACTCCAGAGGCGGTGCTGGCTCGTCTTTACCAACAAACTGACCTGCAAACAAATTTTGGCGCGATTTTGCTGGCAATTGTCAACGGTCAACCCCGACAGTTGACCTTGAGACAATTGTTGCAAGAATTTCTCGATTTCCGAGAAGTGACTCTCACCCGCCGCTACAATTACGAGTTGCAGGCGGCAGAACGTCGCTGTCACATTGTCCAAGGCTTAATGTTGGCTTTGACAAATCTTGATACTGCGATCGACATTCTCAGAAATGCTCCTGACGGGACTACTGCTAAGCAAACTTTCCAAGTTCGCCTTAATCTGAGCGAAAGTCAAGCTGATGCGATTTTGGCGATGCCGATGCGTCGGCTGACTGGTATGGAAAGGCAAAATTTGCAGTCTGAGTTGGATGAGTTGATGGGGAATATTCAAGAATTGCAGCGGTTGTTGAGCGACAGGCGCGAACTTTTGAAGGCTTTAAAGAAGGAATTGCGATCGCTAAAACGCAAGTACGCTGACGAACGTCGCACTAAATTTGCCAATGGAACCGGACGCGCCAGAACTGCTCAAACACAACCGGCTGGCAAGAAAAATGCTGGTGTGAAGCCTTTGTTGCCGGCAACAATTTCACCTAATTTATTGCCCGATATTGAACCGGAGGAAACTATTGTTGAATTTTCGCACAAGCAGTACGTGAGACGATTGCCCGCTGCGGAACGCCCGCGCTCGAAAAGTCGCGAAAAATCGGTTTCAGCTTTAGAAAAAAATGAAGATTTTATTGTGACGGCAAACCTGACAAAAACCGATCGCACTTTGGTCGTCTTAATTCCTAACGGCAAAGCTTATCCGCTGAAAGTGGCTGATATTCCTAGTAGCAGCCAAAAAGACCGGGGAACGCCGATTGTTAGTTTGTTGTCGCCCAGTGCTACTAAAGAAAGTGCAGGTCGTGCTTTCTCGGAAATCACAGTTGCACACTTTATTTTGCCGGAAAATTCGGAGGCTGCGGATTTAGTAACTCTGACTCAACAAGGCAAAATTAAGCGCTTGCCGATGCAGGAATTTGCTGAGCTGACTAATCGCGGCGTGACTGTTGTTAAACTCAAGGAGGACGATCGACTGCGTAATGCTAGTCTCAGCAAAGTTGGCGACCAAGTGGTCGTCGCAACTTCGGGAGGTCGAGTCCTCCGATTTGATGTTGATGACGAACAACTGCCGCCCATGGGCCGCACCGCCCAGGGTTCTCAAGTCACCAGGTTGCGGAAGCAGGAACAGTTGGTGGGTTGTATTACGATCGACCGGGAGGACAGTCTGGTGCTAATTTCGGAGTTGGGTTGGGCTAAACGAATGCCTGCGGGTTCTGTCAGGCTGACTAACCGCGGCGAAATTGGCACTCAAGCTTTTCGCTTTGCAGAGCCTAAAGATGCTTTGGTTGGATTGCTGCGGGCTGTTCCGGGTACGGATGTTAAACTTTTT
Organism: Microcoleus sp. PH2017_24_DOB_U_A; assembly: GCF_020738205.1. Lineage (NCBI taxonomy): Bacteria > Bacillati > Cyanobacteriota > Cyanophyceae > Oscillatoriales > Microcoleaceae > Microcoleus > Microcoleus sp. PH2017_24_DOB_U_A. The sequence goes on along the minus strand of NZ_JAEQCT010000148.1, from coordinate 5,443 downwards.
ACGACTGCTGGCCGCCTGCTGCGATCGACTACTGATGCTATAGCTTTTTGGGGGAAGGATGCTCCGGGCGATCGGGTTTTTGACCTCAATCCTGGTGAAAGAATTATCAAGGTTATCAGTAGTCAATAGTCAATAGTCAGTAGTCAGTAGTCAGTAGTCAGTAGTCAATAGTCAGTAGTCAGTAGTCAATAGTCAGTAGTCATTGGTAATGGGTAATTATTTGGGGAGCATCTCAGTTTTGTTTTTATAGTGCTGTCCCCGCTCGCGAGGGTTAGATCGGCAAGCGACCGGGGACGATCACACTAAAAGAAAAAATTATTTTTACAAAAATGAAATTCTCCCATTATTCTTCCCTCTTCCCTCTTCCTTCTTCCTTCTTCCTTCCTCCAAATCTAAAATCTAAAATCGTTTGATGGCGCAAGTTGTATTAGAAAATATCTACAAAAGTTTTCCCCTCCGCCAAGGAGAACAGGAAAAAGTAGCAAACAACGTCGCAGAAAGTGTCTCAACAGAGACTCCTAGCTCTTCGTCTAACACTGTTTTGCGGCGGATTAACCTGACCGTCCTCGACGGGGAATTCATGGTGTTGGTGGGGCCTTCGGGCTGCGGAAAAAGCACTTTGCTGCGATCGATCGCAGGTTTGGAAGTTTTGACAGCCGGCAATATCTGGATTGGCGATCGGCTCGTTAATGATTTACCTCCAAAAGACCGAGATATCGCTATGGTGTTTCAAAATTATGCTCTCTATCCTCACTTAACAGTCTACGATAATCTCGCCTTTGGATTGCGCCGCTCACAGAAGGAAGAAGGAAGAGGGAAGAAGGAAGAAGGAAGAGGGAAGAGGGAAGAGGGAAGAGGGAAGAGGGAAGAGGGAAGAAGGAATGAGGAAGCAGAGACAGTGACAGTGACAGAAAAAGGAAGAAGGGAGAAGGTAGAACTAATCAGGAATAAGATAGAAGAGGCGATCGATTATTTAGCTTCTAATACTGTAAGCAAAGAGCGAATATATACTTTAGGGGAGGACTTTTTAGTGGGAGCAACTCGCAAGCTTCCTCCGGGTTTGCGCTATTTGTCGGAACGGGAAAAGGCGGTAGGAGAAAGAGTTAGGGCGGTTGCTCAATTATTGCAAATAGAACCGCTTTTAAATCGCTTGCCGAAACAACTTTCGGGAGGACAAAAGCAGCGGGTGGCTTTGGGTAGGGCGATGGCTCGAAATCCTCAAGTGTTTTTGATGGACGAACCTCTATCAAATCTTGATGCGAAGTTGAGGGCGGAAACTCGATCGCAAATTGTGCAGTTGCAGCGGCAGTTGGGCACTACCACTATTTATGTGACTCACGACCAAACTGAGGCGATGACTATGGGCGATCGCATTGCGATTATGAATGCTGGCCAGCTTCAGCAAGTCGCTAAGCCTCTAGAGCTTTACAACAAGCCAGCTAATCTATTTGTGGCTGAGTTTATCGGTTCTCCGCCGATGAATTTTTTGCCCGTGCAGTTTACCGCGCCGCTGTTGATTTCTCACCCGCAGTTTCGCTTTACTTTACCCGATATTTGGGCGAAAAATCTACAAAAATATGACGGGCGAGGACTGATTTTGGGCATTCGCCCGGAACATCTCAGCATCAACCCTCCTGCTACCAAAAATCTGTCTGTACAAGTGGAAATTGTGGAGGCTTTGGGACACGAAACTTATTTGCGGGTGTGTTTGACTGACGATCCGGCTGTGCGGATGCAGGTGCGGGTGCCTCCCGAGCGATCGATCCGTGTTGGCGAGGAGCTTTGGCTGGCGATCGCCCATGACAAAATTCACTTGTTCGATCCTGATACCGAATTGGCGATTTTTCCTCGGTAGGAAACAGGAGAAAGGTCGATCGACCTTTGCGATCGATATCACGCATCACAAACTTGCATTTTTTTCAAGTAACTGTTATATTAATTAACATGAGCCTTACAAAAGTTAATGAAGGGAGTTCGCACTATGCAAGAACAAAAACGCAACGCTTGGAACTGGGGCTTCAGCGCAGGTGCTGAAAATTGGAACGGTCGTTTAGCAATGATTGGTTTCTCTGCCGCTGTCATCATTGAATTGGTTTCCGGTCAAGGCGTGCTGCACTTCTGGGGCCTGATCTAATTTTCTAGTTAAAACTTTTCAGACACTGCAAAGCTTGGGAGTTCTTTTGGGGACTCCCAAAATTTTGCCCGTGCGTTTTTAGCAGCGCAATTTTTGCAGGAGAATTTACCCGCAGCAAATAGCTAATTGCCGTCGTGCATTGAGCAGTACAATGTTTAACAGCGATCGCTCTTTTTGGGGTAGGGGGTTCCACCCCAAAAGAGCAAATCACTCTTTTGGGTGATGCGAGACAAATGCTCTAGCGGATATATTCTTTTAAGATGCTGTTACGGTTGGGATGGCGCAATTTCCGCAGGGCTTTAGCCTCGATTTGGCGAATCCTCTCGCGAGTGACGTTAAAGATTTGACCAATTTCCTCCAAGGTCTTCATCCGTCCGTCATCTAAGCCGTAACGCAGCCTCAGTACATCCCGTTCTCGGGGGCTGAGAGTGTCCAAAACGCTTTCCAAATCTTCCCTGAGCAAGTTCTTTGAGACTTGATCTTCTGGCGTTTCCCCGTCAGATTCAATAAAGTCTCCCAGACGCGAGTCTTCCTCTTTGCCGATCGGAGTTTCTAAAGAAATTGGCAACTGTGCGGATTTAGCAATAAAGCGCAACTTCTCGATGGTCATCTCCATCTTGGTGGCGATTTCTTCTTCCGTAGGCTTGCGGCCCATTTCCTGAGAAAGCAGCTTGGTAGTTTTTTTGATCCGCGAGATGGTTTCGTAAAGGTGAACCGGGAGGCGGATAGTCCGGGATTGATCGGCGATTGCTCTGGTGATGGCTTGACGTATCCACCAAGTTGCGTAGGTGGAAAATTTGTAGCCTTTTTCGTGGTCGAATTTTTCAGCAGCCCGGATTAGACCCAAAGAGCCTTCTTGAATCAAATCTTGGAAAGACAAACCGCGATTCATGTACTTTTTGGCGATCGACACCACCAAACGCAGGTTTGATTGCACCATCTTCTCCTTGGCGCGCCTACCAACGTGGAGTCGGTGACGGAATGCAGGTAGTGCCATGTCTACAGCAGTAGCCCATTCGTTGTCTTTAGGTTCGCGGTCTAACTCTTCGAGCAATTGTTCTCGAACTCGCTCCAATTCCAGCAAATCTGCAATCTTGCGGGCGAGTTCAATCTCTTCGTCTGCTCGCAACAGTCGAATCCGACCGATTTCTTGCAGGTAGAGACGAATAGAGTCTTCTGTATAATGCTTTTTCTTTGCCTGAGCCCGACGGCGGGCTTTCGCGCCTTTGCCAGCTTTAGTGTCGTCCTCCTCAGACGGGTTGTCTAGAAAATCTTCTCGATCGTCTTCTTCGTCGATAAAGAGTTCCAACTCGCTCTCAGGTAGAACGCTTTCGGCGTTCCTCAGCAACTCGATAGTTTCCATTTTGGGTGTAATTTTGGTTTCGAGTACGGTGTTAGCCTGGATCATGCCGCCTTCCTCATGCTCCTGAATTAAAGAATAAATAACAGTGGAATAGTGTCTGTTTGTAGTTTAGACAAGTTAGCCAGTATTGACATTCCCGCAGGAAGAAATCGTGGAATTTTCGGTCTGCTAAGTGAAGCAGTAACCGAAACCGCACCAATTTTATGAGTCAAAGTTCGAGCTCTGGGAAAGAAGTAGCCAGCGCATTCACTCGATCGCCGACTTTAACGTCGCAACCTCGGATTGAGCGTGCGGCTTTTTCTTGTTTGGGCTAGTTAACGCATCGTCTGCGATACCTGACCCAGAAAAGCAAACCCGGAGATGCGATCGCACCTCAAAAAATACTGGCTTTTTTACTCGGCACTTCGATGTTTTACCCGTACAAGTTTTCTGGCACGGAACCCTCTAACTTTTCTGTTATGGGTGTCCAACTTTTGATTTGCTTGCTGCTTTCACTCTGGTCGTCAGACATCACAGTTGCACGGCAAATTTTCGCCACCTTGGATGCGGGTCTGCTGCCTCAAATGTAACAGCAGAGAGTCGAAGCACCAAACTGTGAGAATCGGATCTTGGAAAGACCCTTACGATTGTAGCCGTTCTCACAAAAAATGGAAGTTGTTTTCCGTTTTTTGTCAAGAACCTAGAAAACTTTGTCAGCTTAGCTTGACAATACTGACTCATGTCTGGCTCAGCTAAATCCTGAGAACGGCCCGGAAAAACTTGGGCGCGATCGAACGGCGCTGTTTTGTGTGGATATCTGGGTTAAAGGCTGCGGCGCAGTCTGCCAGAGAGTTAGCAGACAATTTTTGACTTGCCGGAATTGAGACCAATACAATCCGTGTAGATGCACCCATCTTTACCCTGTTTCCCTGAATTGAATCATACGCAATCTGCGATTGAATAAAGCTTGTGAGCTTTAGTTGTAAGTCGGCAACTCTCTCATGAGAGACCGACGATCGCCCCCAATGAAGCGTTGCGGGTTTAGTAGTGCAACAGGGGCTTTCTTTGTTAAGTTAGCTCAATTTTGAAAAATTGGGGCTGCTTTTGACATTACATCACATTAAGTTCGTAACGTCACATTCTCATTTAAGCTTGTCTGTGAGCTTTGCGGTCTCAGAGATAACAGCCAGAATGAGAAAGTTTGCTAAGAGTTCGCTCCTGCGGTAATTGTTACGCTGCGAACTGTTCGGGGATTGCTTGTCTCTCTAGCTAATATCTACATTCATTTTAATCTCAGAAACAACTTAAGTCCAATATTACTAAGTTTACCTCGATCTCGCCGAGGCAGATCTTCCTCACGGGCGATCGCCTCCATGGCGACACTTGATGGATTTGAGAAACTCCAAGCTCTCTTGAGAGGAGCTAGCCGTTCAACCGACACCTGTTCCCTCAAAAAATGCGATGGTAGACCCGCGATCCCAACCATCATGGTATAGCTGATTCCATCGAAAATCTCAAATCGAAAATTGTCTGACCTGATTGTTGAAAAGACGTGCAACTTTATACTTAATTAAAAAATATCCGCTGCAATATAAAGACACGATGAACCTTTTCTCCGCAATACTAAGTAATATTACGGGACGACCTGCTGTATTTAAAACCAACTCATGCTATTTTAGATGCAAGATTGGGGATTGGGCATGGGGAATGATTCATGGGATCGGGACTAGGATCTGACAAAACAGTTGTCTTCTGTTGGAAAACAGGGAGCGGCAAAACCAGACTCAGGCTTAAGTATAAAGGTTGGTGGCAAGGACAAAAAATTTGCCGCCATCATTATCCTATTAAAAACAACTGTGCAACCGATCGCGATCGGTATGCCTCTAATCATTAATTTATTGGACAAGACTGGACAATGCGTACATGGCGATCCATAATACTAATATGGCAAAGTACGTGAAACCAAA
>NZ_JAEQCT010000147.1:0-13212 GCF_020738205.1 Microcoleus sp. PH2017_24_DOB_U_A | reverse complement strand
ACCAACCAGCCACCTGCTGGACAAACAGACAATTACACGATTCCCCACACCAAGGTATTCAACCAGCAAGCCCCCGGAGTATTAGGCAACGACAGCGACCCCGACGGTGATATCCTGACGGCCAAGGTATTGTCAAATCCAATTAACGGCAAGGTCGATTTTAAGGCTGACGGTTCATTCAGCTATACTCCCAATCCGGGTTTTGCAGGTACAGACAACTTCACCTACAGCGTCAGCGACGGAGTATCGCCGTCTGGGGCTGTTGCGGTCAATTTCAATGTCACCAACCAGCCACCTGCTGGACAAACAGACAATTACAGTACCTCACTTGATACTGCCCTCAACGTTTCTGCGATCGCAGGTGTCTTAGGCAACGACAGCGACCTCGACGGCGACCCGCTGACGGCAACTTTATCAACTGGCCCCAAAAATGGCAAGGTCGATTTTAAGGCTGATGGTTCCTTCAGCTATACTCCCAATCCGGGTTTTGCCGGTACAGACATTTTTAGCTACAGCATCAGTGACGGCATATTGGCATCTCCTGCCATTTCGGTGAATATCAACGTCACCAAGTTGCTAACCAACCAGCCGCCAGTAGCAAATAGTGACAACTATACAACTCTCCACACCAAGGGACTGAATGTTCCAGCCCCCGGAGTCCTGGCTAATGACATTGACCCCGACGGCGACCCCTTGACTGCCACAGTGGGGTCACTTCCCAACAACGGCAAGGTCAATTTCAAGGCTGACGGTTCCTTCAGCTATACTGCCAATCCAGGTTTTATCGGTACAGACAACTTCAGCTACAGCGTCACTGACGGCATCAACCCACCTGTTTCGGTGCCAGTCAAGATCAATGTCACGAATCAGCAGCCTCAGGCACAAACTGGTAACATTACCCAAAAACGGCAAGGTCAATTTCAACGCTAACGGTTCCTTTAGCTATACTCCCAATCCGGGTTTTGTCGGCTTGGAGGAATTTAGCTACAACATCAGTGACGGGGCATCCACCTCTGCGGAGACTCCGGTAAAGATCAATGTCACCAATCAGCCACCGCAGGCAAATAGCGACAGCTACACCATTCCCCGCGACAAGACACTCAATATTTCAGCCCCTGGACTCTTGGCTAATGACATCGACTCCGACGGCGACTTTCTAACCGCCAAACTTGATGCAGCCCCCAACAACGGCAAGGTAAATTTCAAGGCTGACGGTTCCTTCAGCTATACTCCCAATCAAGGTTTTGTTGGTACAGACAAGTTCAGTTACAACATTTCTGACGGGGTATTAACGTCTGCTTCGGTGCCGGTCAATATCACTATTATTAACCGATCGCCGATCGCCAATCCAGACAGTTACAGTACATTGGATAGCAGTGTTCTCAACGTGGATGCGATCGCGGGCGTCTTGGCCAATGACATCGATCCGGATGGCAACCCGCTGACAGCCGCCCCGGTTGCTTTGCCCAACAAAGGCAATCTCATATTAAATAAAAACGGCTCTTTTACTTATACTCCCAATACTGGCTTCTCGGGAACAGACAGCTTTACATACAACCTTAATGACGGAATCCTTGAGTCTTCGCCCGTTGCGGTGAACATTAGCGTCAAGAGTGCAGGCGCGTTTAACTTCAGTACCGCTAACTACACTGCCAGGGAAAACGGTACTGCTGCCACAATTACTGTCATTCGCACAAATACTGATGTTGCTGCTGATGTGAGTTACAGTACGTCGAACGGCACTGCTAATGCTGGCAACGATTATACTGCTGCATCGGGTAGGCTGAATTTTGCGATCGGCGAAACTCAGAAAACTTTTACTGTACCAATTATTGACGACTCCTTAATAGAAGGCGATGAAACTGTTAATCTCAGCTTGAGTTTGCCTAGCAATGGTGCGATTTTGGGAACGAATTCTACTGCTATTTTGACTATTTTAGATTATACTCCGACGCCAACTCCCATTCCGACTCCCATTCCGACTCCAACTCCGACGCCAACTCCGATCGCAATTCCGACTCCCACGCCAGCGGAAACTCCAACTCCGACGCCGATCGCAATTCCGACTCCCACGCCAGCGGAAACTCCGACTCCGACGCCAACTCCGATCGCAATTCCGACTCCTACACCAGCGGAAACTCCCACTCCTACACCAGCGGAAACTCCGACTCCGACGCCAACTCCGATCGCAATTCCGACTCCGACGCCTACACCAGCGGAAACTCCGACTCCCACGCCAGCGGAAACTCCGACTCCCACGCCGATCGCAATTCCCACTCCGACGCCGATCGCACCCATTCGCACGCCGATCGCAATTCCGACTCCGACGCCAGCGGAAACTCCCACACCGACACCAACGCCTGGAGAAATGCCGATCGTTCCCATCGCACCTCTACCAACCGAAACCCCAACACCTGCGGTAATTTTTACTGCTGTTGAAGACTGTATGTGCGATCGAATCAATTTACCCGATCGCACAGCCATGGACGGCCCCAACATCACTGCAAACACCCTCAACGGTACAGACGGTAAAGATACTCTCACCGGCAGCGATATTAATGACAGCATCAACGGTTTTAGCGGCAACGACTTGCTAATAGGCTTATTCGGCAGAGACAATATTTACGGCGGCCTTCCTAGTCCAGTTGCTGTGGGCGCGGATGCAGACAGCGACACGATTTTTGGCAACGAAGATAACGACTACATTGTCGGGGAGGCTGGGAATGATGTTATTTATGCGGGCAAAGATGACGATCGGGCGATCGCAGGCAAAGATGATGACATAGTGTGGGGCGACAAAGGCAACGATACCTTGTTTGGCGATCGAGGTAATGACAGTTTATTTGGTGGCACTTCTGACTCATCTGATGGCGATTTAACAGGAAAAGATTTGCTGTTTGGGGATAAGGGCAACGACCTTTTATACGGGCAAGAAAGCGAAGATACTCTTGTTGGTGGCGATGGCAATGACACCATCCACGGCGGCAAAGATAACGATCTAATTTGCGGCGAATCCGGCAACGATTTGCTGTTTGGAGATTTGGGAAGTGACACCATCTGCGGTGGCGACGGCGACGATACAATTTTCGGAGATATTGACAATATTCCGAAAAATGGTAGCAGTCAAAAAGATTATTTGTGTGGCGGTAGTGGCAACGATCTAATTTTTGGTGATGAAGATGCGGATAAATTGTGCGGCGGTGAGGGTAAGGATACTCTTTATGGTGGCAAGGGTAATGATACTTTGATGGGGGGAAGTGGCGACGATTGGTTGATTGGAGATTTAGGAAAAGATACGCTGCAAGGGGGAAGCGGGCGCGATTACTTTTTGTTGACTGCGGGAGAAAGTGGCGATGTAATAGCTGATTTTAGGCAAGGTGAGGATTTATTGGTTTTGACGGGAGGCTTAAATGTCGATCGACTCAGCATAGTTCAAGATGGCGGTGCAACCTTAATCAAAATTGCCAACACAGATAAAATCTTAGCGACTCTCAACGGCGTGCAAGCTAATTTCATCACCCAACAAGATTTTAGAGTAATTGAGTTGGGTTTGTAGATTGAAGATAGCCGTTGAAACCGCTTCGAGGGTGCAAAATCGAATTTGCTGACGCTTGGGGGCGATCGGCATTCCGACAACCGCAAGCTAAACTAAAAGCAACCCCTGATTCACCCCAATTTAGCTATGCCTAGATGGTTCAATACCGCCGGCCCCTGCCGCGCTGATATCCACTATATGCTGTCTGCAACCAGTCGCGTCCCCAACCTAGAACGACTGATAGCCCAGGAAAACTATTTCGTCATCCACGCACCCCGACAAATCGGCAAAACCACTGCCATGTTGTCTTTAGCTAAACAACTCACCGAAAGCGGACAATATACCGCTGTCATGCTGTCAGTTGAAGTGGGCGCACCTTTCAGTCAAGATATTCCTGGTGCTGAAGATGCTATTCTCGGTGCTTGGAGGCGAGCACTTTCTATCAGATTACCCCAAGAGTTACAACCTATAGCTTGGTCTTCATTAGAAGCCGGACACCGCATCGGCGATGCACTCAGTCTTTGGGCTGAATCTTCCCCTCGTCCTTTAGTTATTTTGATTGATGAAATTGATGCCTTACAAGACCTTGCTTTAATCTCTATTCTACGTCAATTACGCGATGGTTATCCCAATCGTCCAAACGCTTTTCCTCAATCAGTTGGTTTAATTGGTTTGCGAGATGTGAGAGATTATAAAGTGGCGGCAGGTGGCAGTGACAGGCTCAATACTTCTAGTCCATTTAATATTAAAGTTCGTTCCCTCACTATGCGGAATTTTAATGCTGCTGAAGTGGTAGAACTCTACAATCAACATACAGAAGATACCGGACAAGTTTTTACAACAGAAGCCTCAGCTTTAGCTTTTGAATTGACTCAGGGACAACCTTGGTTAGTCAATGCGTTAGCTAAAGAAATCGTAGAAGAGTTAGTCACTGATGAATCAATAGAAATTACAGCCGAGCATATTTTAACCGCTAAAGAGATTCTGATTAAACGACAAGATACGCATTTAGATAGTTTAGCAGAAAAACTCAGAGAAAACCGAGTCAAAGCCATTATCGAACCGATTTTAGCCGGACGAGAATTGCCCGAATCTTCCAATGACGATCGCCAATATTTGGTAGACTTGGGTTTACTCAGACGCGATCCGGCTGGGGGGCTAGTCATCGCCAATCCGATTTATCGAGAAGTTTTACCGCGAGTTTTAGCCCAAGGCCCCCAAGATAGTTTACCGATTATCAGTCCCAGTTGGTTGGGCGCCAACGGAGAATTAAACACAGATGCCCTTCTCAAGGCCTTTCTCGCCTTTTGGCTGCAACATGGCGAACCGTTGCTCAAAAGTGCATCTTATCCCGAAATTGCGCCACATTTGGTGTTGATGGCGTTTCTGCATCGGGTGATTAACGGTGGGGGAACGTTAGAGAGAGAATATGCCATTGGGCGCGATCGCATGGATCTGTGTTTGCGCTATGGTGAGGTGACATTGGGAATTGAACTGAAGGTGTGGCGGAATAGGAAAGTCGATCCTTTGACTAAAGGTTTGGAACAATTGGATGGATATTTAGCAAGATTGGGACAAGATAAAGGTTGGTTGGTAATCTTCGATCGCAGAGACAATGCACTAGAATTGGAAGAACGGCTGAAAACTGAAATTCATGCTAGTCCATTGAACCGGGAGATTACAGTTATTCGTGCGTGATGATTTCTTCTGCAAGTTTAGAGAGTTATAAAATGTTCAAAAAACTTTATGGTAACAGAAAATTGTCTAAGCTTGCGAAAGGTATGTTGTTGGGCTTTAGCCCTCTTAGAGTAGTGATTATAGTGATTATATAGCAATACAGTTGACTTAGGAATGAGAATTAAATAACTTACAATTTGATGGTTTTTGTGGGATGGGCGGGAGAGCCCGTCCTTTATGAACGGGCTCTCCCGCCCATTCCACTTTCCTTGTATAAATTATTTAATTTGCGATCCTTAAGAAAAATCTGACTTGCCAAAAATGCCTGTATTGGCAGAAAATCGTCATATAAAATTATTCAAAAAGCGTTAAATAAACCGTATTAGATTATATAGTAAGCGAGGTCGCATCAAAAACTCCATTTACAATCATACCTCATGTTTATGATAAATGCTATAGCCTTTATCATAAAGGTGAGGCATGACTGATAGCTTATAGAACCTCTTAAATCCCGAGGGCTAAAGCCCAACAACGTACCTAATTTTATCGCACCAATGCCCTATTTAAAACCAGTCAACACCCCATAAATTGCCCAAATCGCCATCGCCCGCAAATAGTGACTCGCCCGAAAAGTCCCCCCAGCCGTAATCGCTTCCGGCGTCCGAAACTGCAACCCATTCTCATAAATCTGCTTCACCACCACATCCGTCAACTTAAACGCCTTATCCTCCATTCCCATCTGTACCAAAAAAGCCGCCAACCCAAAATTAATCCCCGTCCAAACTTCCAAAGGATGAGTCGCATTCGGATTTTCCGGGGAACCGTTCAGCATCACCCCATTCGCCGCGCCGAACTCACCATCATTGAACTTTAAAAAACAAGATTCATACACAGTTTCCAAAGCGCTGAGTGCACATTCAGACGGCACAATATCCGGCAATCCCAACAGTTTTGCGTAAAATTGACCGCACAATTGGTCGGCCATCACCACTTCCGAATTACTCTCGCTGTCCAAACGGTAATATTGACCGTTCCACAGTTTTTCCTGATAGCTAGGTCTTGCTTGTAGCAGCCAACTGTGATATAATGCAATCTTCTCTTGCGGATTCGGAAGTATATCCGGTGCTGCATCTTCTAAGATTTCGCCGATCGCGATCGCACTTTCCAGCGCCGCCAACCACAAACCGCCGCAATACGCACTAATCCCCCGCATTTGCCAATCATCAAACGTCTGATCCGGCGCACCCGAATTCTCAGGAATGCCATCCCCATCCTCATCAAAAGTTTTCAGATAAGCCAAAGCCTCAACAATCGCCGGCCAACACTCTTGCAAAAACTCACAATCTGTGCCACCAGTCAACAGGAAATCCCGATAAACCTGCAACACAAAATCGCAAGGTAAATCCTTCCACAAATTGCAATCTTGATAGCTAGTATAATTCGTTTTTTCCCAAGGATGTTCGTTGGGAGCACCCAAATCGTGCGGCGTCGCACCGACAGCTTTTCTAATCGCCGCAGCTTGATTCCAACCAATAACTCGCGGAGTATCGTCACCCGCAGAAATTGCCCTAGCAAAGGCAATCATGACAGACTTTTCTAATTCAGGCCACAGCATCAATAAAGCAAAAGAACCGTAAAGCCGCACGTCCAAACTTTCGTACCAGCGGTAATCAATACACTCCAAAACCCCAAATTGACCCTTCGGATCGCGTTCATCTGCTGCACTCCAGAGACTACCGCCCTGAGTTAAAATGTACAATTCATTAAACAGCGCCATTTTAAAACTATCTGACAAATCAGTCCGTTCTAAAATCGGTTTTTGCCAAGCTTCAATATTTTCGCGCCAAGTATCCGAATGCTTCATCGCCGTGCGAATAATCGGCCAGACATTTTTGCCATTGCGCCCGAAGAAATCGGTATAACGGCGGTAGTAAGAAACTCCCGATGCAAATTCAGTAACGGGCAAATCCCAAGCTATGATAAAGGGGATTTTGCGAGTTTTTCCTGGTCTAACTGTAAACCGAACTGCGATCGCACAAGCTAACTGTTCTCCTGGGGCGGCGGCTGTCTCGTCTCTGTCATCCAACAAGAAACCTTGTTGAGAAAAGTGCCGCCAAATATCCTCGCCGTCCCCTGCGGGATTCCAGCGAGTTTGATAGAATACTTCTACCGCCGGATTGGTAATAGTTGCGATCGCCCATTGTCCATCTCCTTCTTGTGGCCGATCGTCAGCAGTCAGCCGCGTCATCACGCAACCAAAACGGTGAAAATCTTCCACCAACAAATTCATATTTCCGCCACTTTCTCCCCACCGGGATTTATAGTCATAAAATGGACTGCCATCATCTCGCACCTTGACGGGAACCCCCCCGTACCCCCCCTTACTAAGGGGGGGCTGGGGGGGTACAGCATTGGTAAACCACCCGACAATATTCTCCCAAGTTAGCATGATGCTGAGAGTAATCGGCGCATCTGTCGGATTGTGCGCTACCCATTCAAACATGGCAACTGGGTAACTGCTTTCTTGATAATTGTTCGGCAATATTGGAGAAAATTGCTCGCAGCTTAATTGAGCTTCAAACACATTTTCGTAAACATACCAACTGCGCGGATATAAAGCATGATAACTACCAGAATTATACTTGCATCCCGTTACTTCTTCTTGCTCTTCTCTTCTTCCTTCTTCCTTCTTACTTCTTCCTTCAGAAGGATACCATTGCCAACTAGATAAACTGCCATCTGTAGGCGGTTCGGTTGACAGTGCATAGGCTTGTTTTTTGCCTTTTGTTTCTTCAAATATACTGAACTGACAAGCTGGTAAACTGCGAAAAATGTGCTCGCCGCCGTCGATGTGCCAGAGGTTGAAATCACCTCGGGGCGATCGCCCGATGCAGCCTGCACCGAAGCCACCCAGAGGCATTCCGTGCCAGGGCCCGTCGTCGAGATTGCTTGCGTAGCGGACTGTATAGGGATTGTCCCAACCGAGGCCGATGGCGCGTTTCCAGGTGTGTGGAGGAATGTTTGAATTGGATGTGCGATCGTTCATGATTTGATTTTGGTGGCAAGGGCGATCGGTGCAAGTGTCGCAGAGCCTTAATAGTATATAATTGAAATTAACAGTTTACCCTACTGCGGAACAAGTCAGATGAGTCGAGCCATAAATTTTCAAACTGTTTCTTGGTTTTGGGATCTCTACACAAGAGGTCTACTTGACCTTGAGCCACCTTATCAAAGACGCAGTGTTTGGAATCAAGAATATAAAGACTTTTTCATTGATACTGTACTTAATGGATATCCTGCCCCTGCTATCTTTTTGTATCAAGAAATCACATCTGAAGGCAGATCTAAGTATAGTGTTGTTGATGGCAAACAAAGGTTATCTACTTTATTTGAGTTTGCTGAGAATAAATTTCCGGTAAGTGAACAAGCAACTTTGACAAGACTGACAGGTAAATCTTTCAAAGACTTAGAAAACGAAGTCAAGCAAAATTTTTGGAAATATCAGTTTGCTGTTGAATATGTCCCATCCGACGATGAACGAATCATCAATGATATATTTAACCGAATCAACCGTAATGTGATCAAGTTAACACGTCAAGAACTGCGTCATGCAAAGTTCAATGGCGGATTTATCACTACTGTAGAAGATTTAACTGACTGGATAGCTGCAATTCTCCCACCAAGCTTTCCCTTAATTCCTGCAAAAGACAAAAAACAAATGAAAGATGTAGAGTTTGTGACTCTACTTTTATTGTTTCTAGAAGAAGGAGTTAAGTCTTATCGTCAGGATGATTTGGATAAAGCTTTTAACGATCGAGATTTAGCTTGGGAGGAGCAAGATGAAATAGCATCTGAATTTAAACAAGTTATAGAATTAATAAAAGACTTGTTAGATGTTTCGCCTAAAGATATAAATTTATGCAAAACAAAACTCAAAAATCAAGCTGACTTTTATTCATTTTTTGGCGCGATCGCAGAATTAAAGCGTGAAAAATCATTAAATATAACAGCCGATGTCTGCCAGAGAATTTACGAATTGATGGAATTAGTAAAATCTCCTGAATTAGCAATAAAAACTCAAGAAGCTCAAGCTTATTATGAGGCAATCACAACTTCATTGGGTTCATCAGGAATTGAAAAAACTAAAACTAGAATTAATATCTTAAAATTATTGATTTCAGGAAATACTAATTTGTAATCAATCTGTAAAATATCGAATTTATGATTTATCCTTCTATTTTAGACCGCCAATATGAACAATATCTTCCCTTCGTCCAAGAGGTTGCAAAGCTAGTAAAAGAAACAATGCTAAATTTTTGTGACAACAAGGGATATGCACTGACTTCTAGAATTAAAACTATTGAATCTTTAGCAGAAAAAATTGAGACAGGTAGATTTGAAAAATGGTCAAAACTAGATGACTTATTTGGTTGTACAGTCATTATCCCAAATTTATCACAAGAAAAAGAGGTAATTAAATTTTGTCAAGATACTTTTCAGGTTACTCAAACAGTCAAAAGAGGACAGAATAAAAAATCTCCCGATACTTTTAAATTTGATTCAACTAGAATTTATGCCCGCTTAAAAAGTGTAGATGATAGCAATATCGATAATTTTTTGAGTATTTTTAATGTCATCTTTGAAATTCAAATAAAAAGTGCTTTTGAACACGCATGGGCAGTTTCAACCCACGATCTAGTTTATAAAGGTTCGGAAATTGACTGGAAGAAACTCCGTTTAGCAGCACAAATAAAAGCGATTGTTGAACAGCTAGATACAATGATTCTGGCATTTGAACAAATATCTCCTGCTATACAAGAAAGTGAGGATCCTGAAACAAAAAAAAAGCGTCAACTAGCTATTGCTACTCAAGAACTATTCCAGCGAGAAAAAATTCCCGAAGAACTTAAGCCCAAAGATATGACCCGTTTTTGCGATAATTTATATGGTATTCTTGTCAGGGCTGGAAAAGTGGATAAAGTTCAAGAGGTTATTAAGTGTATTACAAAAAAAATTAATTCAACTCCCAGCAAGCAAATTCCCAGAAGTATCTCCCTATTACAGTATTTTTTGGCGATTTTAGTAGAAGCAGAAATTATTATTTTGCCTTTAGATAACTATTATTTTCATATAACATCAGAATTGCTTACGCTTTATCCAATTTTTCAGAACAACGTTGATTTGATTTTTGAATACGATCTTTGATAATTTTAACACAAACCCGATCGCCTAACGGGGCAAAATATCATCTAATCGAAGTTGCAAACTCTTTAACAGAGGAGAAATAATCCGTTCACCCATGCGAAATTGTTGTTTGGCATAATCTTGATCGATTAGTTGACAAACGGTGACAGTAGGTTGTTTCGGTTTACCGATAAAAGCCACGCCTCCCAATCCGCGATAATCAACAATCCAATATTCTGGAATTCCTAAAAGAGCATATTCTTCAACTTTTCGGGCATAATCTGTTTCCCAGTTAGTGCTGACGACTTCTACTGCCAATTTAATCGATCGCCCCAGGGTAATCACAGGTTCTCTTTCCCAGAGGGGTTCGCTGACAAGGGCAGTTTCATCTAACACTACAATATCGGGACGGCGGGCAGTAGCTGCGTCGGAAAATGGACGGATCAAACAAGTGCGGGGAATGAACCAAGGTAGTTTTTCTGCTGCGATCGCAATTACTATTTGAGCTACCAGTTTACCACTGACGGTTTCGTGGGGGCCTGTGGGTGACCTGTCAACTAATTCTCCGTCAGCAAGTTCGTAGCGGGGGTTGTCACAGTATCGATCGACAAATGCTTCAAAGGTGAGGATTTTTTGCGCGGTGTAAGCCATTGGAAACTAATAGTTTTTTGCTTAAAATCTTATTCTATCAACTAACCAAATCCCAAATCAGAACCTTTCCCCGCGTGCACCAAAGCCAACTTTTCGTAACGCTTAGCGTGTTCCACTAACTGGGCAGATTCCTCTTCAGACAAGTCTCGCAGCCGCTTGGCAGGCACTCCAGTCACTAGCGTATGAGGGGGAACGTCCTTCGTGACAACCGCCCCTGCACCGACGATCGAGCCTGTGCCGACTCTCACTCCATCCAGGACGATCGCCCCAATCCCGATCAAACAGCCCCGTTCAATGTAAGCTGAATGAATGACCGCTCGATGTCCTACTGTCACAAAATCTTCTAAAACAGTCGGTTTCCCCGGATCGCCGTGTAGAATTGCTCCATCTTGGATATTGGTACTTTTGCCGATCGCAATTCGTTCTACATCCCCCCGCACCACCGCCCCGTACCAGATACTAGCGCCCGCAGCCACCTCTACCCTGCCGATGACAACAGCGCCCTCAGCGACAAAAGCAGCTTCGGAGAGATCCGGCAATGGCCAATAGGCAGGAAGTGCAAGCAGAGGTTCGTTGAGATTGCTCATCTTTTTGGTCGATCGTGATACTTCTAGCAGATTAGCTGGTTGTTGATACGGGATATAATAAGACTATTTGCCACTTTTGCAGATAAATATGCTGGGACGCAATAAATGATTGAAGTTGCCTTGCAATACCCGATGTTTGGCCCGGAAATTCAGTGTCCACACTGTCGCCAAACAATTCCGGCTTTAACACTCACGGATACCTATTTGTGTCCGCGTCACGGGGCATTTGAGGCAGATCCAAAAACGGGGGAACTGGTTCACCTTCAGTCTGGGCGACACTGGCGCCGCTGGGAGGATGAATGGTATCGCCAGCACACTCACCCTGACGGAATTCGGTTTGAAATTCACGAAGCGCTCGATCGACTTTATACTCAAGGGTACCGAGCAACTCGCGTCATCGTTGCCCAACGTTATCGAGACTTAATCAGCGCTTATTTGGAACGCAGCACGCCTTGGCGGGGCCAGCCGGATTCGCCACGCCCGAGGCTGTACGGTTTACCTGTGGATTTTAGCCCCGATCCCCAAGAGGAACCTTGCTGGGAAGTGATTAATTTTGATTTGGAAAAAGAGCCGGGAGTTCCAATTAGATATCCCTATTTTCGATTGTTTGAATAGTCCGTTGTCCGTTGTCCGTTGTCCGTTGTCCGTTGGCAGTAGTTATTAGTTTATTAATTTCTTAGTAGTAGGTGACAAATAACATAGGATAAATAATAAGTGCCAACTACCAATTGACAACTACCAATTGACAACTGCCAACTATCAACTGCCAACTATCAACTGTCAACTATCAACTGTCAACTGCCAAATGCACCACGCCTCGATTCGCACTGCTAACATTCATCGGGCGATCGCCTTTTACGAACAGTTAGGCTTTACTGTGAGCGATCGCTTTACCACAGGTTACACCCTAGCCTGTTGGATGGAAGGTCTCAACGGACGCATCGAACTCATCCAAATTCCGGAACCAAAACCCGCACCGGATGCTTTCGGTGACGAGCATTATGTTGGATATTATCATTTATCTTTCGATTTGACTGAGGCGACAACTGATTTGCCGAGTTGGTTGCAGTCTCTCAAACAGCGGTTTGAGGAAGCAGCTAAAGACGAACCAAATCAGTTTCAAGCTTTGAAAGTTTTATTAGAACCGACTCAACAGGCGATCGGGCAAAATGTTTATGAAGTAGCTTTTATTGCTGATACCGACGATTTGCCCTTAGAGTTTATCCGGCGTCTTAATTCTATCAATTCTGAAAAGTAGGAAAACGGCATTGCCGTGTCCGACCCAGGAGTTAGGACTTTTAACTTTGTTTGATAGCATCATTCAATCGTAGATATTAGATGCAACAAAGCACGAGCCATTAATATCATGTCCTGTCAATTAGCATCACAAAAACCGTTCGTAGTGCGGACTGAAGTCCGCTATACGGCTGCGGACTGATATCAAATCCGGTAGCATCGGAATAATATATTTGAATTATGTAGGGCTTGCTGAATAATTGATTGCCAACCAAGAGCAGGAGCGATCAATATATTCAAGCTTGGTTAAAGATAAGTTTTTTCTGTATCGAGTCGCCCCAA
>NZ_JAEQCT010000146.1:0-12667 GCF_020738205.1 Microcoleus sp. PH2017_24_DOB_U_A | reverse complement strand
GAGCAGGGGTAATGCCCAACTTCCTTTTTCTTCAGGTATCCACGCAATGGTACTGTACCCCTGCCCCACAATTACACCTCTTTGATATTCATGGGTTCTGTCTTTTAATGTTTTGGCATCTGCTCTCTCCCATGCAGTGTGGTCAATTGCTACTAATATGTGTTCTGTTGGGGGTGTTTCTTTCTGTAATTGCTTCAGATACAACTCCATGAGTTTTTTCCGGTCTGGTCTTGTGTCTTGTAACGCTTCGTAAACGCTCTTGCATTGACGCTTGAATAATGGATTGAGCGAAAATTCCGGCTCGAATGTTGCATCATTGGCTTTCACCAATAAATCGTATGCTGCTTGACGAAAGTCCTTTAATCGTTCACTGTTCATTTAAGGAGTGGATAGGTTTTATTTTTCACCCTCATTCTCTCCCAGCGCGGTGGCTCTAGTTCTTCTTTTGCCACCGTTCTCATCTTTGGTTAGTCTAAACTACAGTCAACCAATTATTTCTGGTAAAAAAACGCTGCCACCGCCAATTAGTAAGGCTCTCGACACCCCGGGCGCCTCCCTTAATAAGGCGGGAAAAGAGTATTTTTAACTTAAAGTTCCCCTTAAGAATGGGGATGCGAGGGGTATATGGACTCTGCTATAAACGAGAGAGACAAAGGTTTTATACCAATTTTTTATGAGGCTGCTCCCGAATTCCGATCACCCTGGCACCCCCCTTGATAAGGGGAGTAGGGGGTGGGACAAGATTCCGATCAAAGTCCCCCTTCTTAAGGGGGATTTAGGGGGATCGAAATATGTGCAACTTCACATTAAATTGGTTTTAGACTTAAGTTGACACCCATGGTGCATAGTATTATTTGGTAGCAACGCGCACCTCACTGAAGCGAGCGAACTCAAACACATTTTTAAATTTATGATTTATGAGAATTGTTAAGAAAAATCATAATTGTAAATTTTTACCTGTTAGGTAACAGGTAAGGATATCTTGGAAAGGTGACGTTAACAACCAGGTCAGTATGTCTTCTACCAAACCAAAGATTATAGTTCTCGATGACGATCCCACAGGTTCTCAAACCGTGCACAGTTGCTTGCTGCTGACACGTTGGGACGAAGAAACCCTGCGTTTGGGACTGCGGGACAAGTCCCCGATTTTTTTTATACTGACAAATACTCGATCGCTAACTCCCGAAACAGCAGCCTCCGTTACCCGCGAAGTGTGCCAAAATCTCAAAAGGGCGATCGCGATCGAAGAAATCGAAGACTTCCTAATCGTTAGCCGTTCCGATTCTACCCTGCGCGGTCACTATCCGATCGAAACCGATGTAATCGCCGAAGAACTCGGCCCCTTCGACGCTCATTTTCTAATTCCCGCCTTTTTTGAAGGAGGCAGAATTACCCGCAACAGCGTGCATTACCTGATGGTTAACGGTGTCGAAACCCCCGTGCACGAAACCGAATTTGCTAAAGATTCAGTCTTCGGCTACCATCACAGTTACCTGCCCGACTACGTAGAAGAAAAAACCCAAGGTCGCATCCACGCTGATACAGTCGATCGCATTTTACTCGCAGACATCCGCTACGGAAGTTTAGATAGATTGATGGAGATGACAGACAACCAATGTGCAGTTGTTGACGGCGAAAGCCAAGGCGATTTAAACACATTTGCCAAACACATTCTTGATGCAGCCAGTCAAGGCAAAAAGTTTTTATTCCGCAGCGCGGCGAGTATTTTAACATCCTTAGCTGACCTCGGCAACCAGCCCGTAGCAGCCGACGAAATGGCAGAATACGTGAAAGACGGCAAACCGGGTGCAGTAATAGTTGGTTCCCACGTCAAGAAAACGACCGATCAATTGGAACGCTTGTTAGAAGAACCCAATACAGTTAGCATTGAAATAGATGTATCTCACTTAGTAGAAGATTCGCCAGAGTCTCGCGCTCAAATCCTCAATGAAATCCTCGAAAAAGTTCGCACTGCTCATGCAGATAGCAAAACGCCTGTAATTTATACCAGCCGCCAGGAACTAGAATTTGAAAATGCTGAAGTCCGGTTAAAATTTGGTGCTGCTGTTTCTGCTTTGTTGATGGATGTCGTGCGGGGACTGCCTGCTGACATCGGTTTTTTAATTAGCAAGGGCGGGATTACTTCTAATGATGTGTTGAGTACAGGTTTGTCGCTGAAAAGTATCAGGCAAATCGGTCAAATTATTCCAGGTTGTTCTGTTGTAAAAACCGAGCCAGATCATCCTCTATTTCCCGATTTACCAGTCGTTTTGTTTCCTGGAAATGTCGGTGACAGTAATGCTTTGGCTACGGCTTACAAGCGACTCAGCAAGCATTCTAGCTAGTTGAATCGCTGGCTTAACGAAGATGAATTGAGTTCTATTCAGGGAACACACATTGATATCAACCTAACCCTAAAACAGTTGAAATATTTCGTTGTCTACTCGTTTCTAGGCTGTGCCTGGTAACACAGTTCCGGAGGAAGAGCCTCCTTAATCCTGTGCCGAGGCAGAGCAAGAGTGAGATAGGTTCCCAGGCACAGCCTGGGAACCAGTTAAATCATCTCCAAAAAATCTTTGGCTGATTGTCTCGTTGCTAAATCCGCTCTAATATGCTATGGTAAAAGGTCTACTATTAAATAAAAGCAATCGCCAGCTCGACAAATTGCCCCTGGACAGCCACTATCAAAAAAATCAAATATAGAAAAAAAAAATCAGGTAGCCCTCTACATATAGAGCCAACAGCGCCATAGCTACTGCTATCAGTAGCGTTTCCAGCTTGTATCGACCTAAATGTAAAAATTTTATAAAAATGTTCGCATAGTAATTTTTAGCTGAAAGGATTAGCATATAAGGGTGCCAGAACATTATCATCCACTAAACTCATTAAAAGATGGTCATTGGTTCAAGCTGATCTGTGGGGCGAGCTTTCAACACCTGCCGGCGGTTCGGAATCTCACATTGGCTTACACCTTGGCAGGTGCTGACTGTATTGATGTCGCGGCAGATCCCGCCGCCGTCGCAGCAGCGAAAGAAGCCCTACAAGTTGCCAGCGAATTACAGGCAAAAACTCAAAACCGCAGGTTTGGCGGCAAAGGTTTGCCCTGGCTGATGGTGAGTTTGAACGATGGGGAAGACCCGCATTTTCGCAAGGCCGAATTCAACCCAGCCGATTGTCCGGCGGACTGCTGGCGGCCCTGCGAAAAAATATGTCCAGCCTCCGCAATAGTTTTTCAGAGTGCTGGTAGTGGTTTTTCCGGGGTGATAGACCAGCAGTGCTATGGCTGCGGTCGCTGTCTGCCTGTTTGCCCGAGCCAATTAATTTACACTCGTTCTTACGTGTCTGCTCCGGCCGCGATCGCACCTTTAATCTTGCAATCCGGTGCGGATGCCCTAGAAATCCACACGCAAGTAGGCAGAGAGGCAGATTTTGCGAGACTTTGGTCGAGCATAGATCCCTGGGTAGATCAACTTAAAGTAATAGCAATTAGTTGCCCCGATGGAGACGGTTTGATTGATTATTTGCGGACACTCTATCAAATAATTTCCCCCCTGCCTTGTCCCCTAATTTGGCAAACCGATGGTAGGCCGATGAGTGGAGATATTGGAATAGGAACTACTAGAGCAGCGGTCAAACTCGGTCAAAAAGTTTTGGCTGCCCAGTTGCCGGGATACGTGCAACTTGCAGGCGGCACTAACGATCGCACTGTCAGCAAACTGAGAGCCTCTGGACTGCTTTTGGATGGCGGGAAAAATTTGTCAGTTCCTCCTGTCCAATACATTGCAGGTGTAGCTTACGGCAGCTATGCCAGGGTTTTGCTATCGCCAATTTTAGAACAATTAGAAACAATGCAGACCGATCGAGCTTCTGCCGTTCCGGTAGCAGTCCCTTGCGGCGCAGCCGAAGTTCAAACACCTCGGTTGACTCAGCTCGAAGCCGTCCCAGAACTTCTCTCGGAGGCGGTGAGTTTAGCTCGTTCTCTAGTTTCCCAGATCAAAAGTCAGTTGACAGTTGACAGTTGACAGTTGACAGTTGTCAGTTGTTAGTTGTTAGTTGTTAGTTGACAGTTGTCAGTTGTTAGTTGTTAGTTTTTAGTTGTTAGTTGTCAGTTGTTAGTTGTTAATCAAAAAAACTGAAAACTGATAGCTAACAACTGTAGTTTGCGATTTCGCGATCGCACTTGCACCCAGGTGAAACCCGGTTTCTTACTATATTTCTCGTTCCTGTTCGCAAAACTCGTAGAAACCGGGTTTATAACCCCACGCGTAATCCACGAACTGTCAACTGTCCACTGTCAACTGTCAACTGTCCACTGTCCACTGTCAACTGTCAACTGTCAACTGTCCACTGTCCACTGTCCACTGAACCGAACACACCGAGGCGAATGCAGATTACAGACGACCTCAGCAGACTATTAGACATCGTGCCAGATGAGATCCGGCAGCCCTTAGAGCAGCACCCGCAGCGCAACAATCTCATTGAGGTTGTGATGGATTTGGGCCGTCTACCAGAAGCTCGTTTTCCATCCTTGGCCGAACCTCTTTCCCAAACACCAGTTTCCAAAGCAGACCTCAGCTATTGTATCGATCGAGTCGGCAGCTTCGGCGGCGACAATCGAGCCGGTATCGAGCAAACCCTGCACCGAATTAGCGCCCTTCGCAACCGCAGCGGCGAGATTATCGGCTTGACTTTGAGGGTGGGCCGCGCTGTGTTCGGGACGATCGGCATTATCCGCGATTTAGTGGAAACCGGTCAATCAATTTTGATGCTCGGCCGCCCCGGAGTTGGCAAAACCACGGCTTTGCGGGAAATCGCCCGCGTCCTCGCCGATGACTTGGAAAAACGGGTGGTAATCATCGACACCTCCAACGAAATTGCTGGAGATGGAGATATCCCGCATCCGGCGATCGGCAGAGCTCGCAGAATGCAAGTTTCGCGTCCCGAACTCCAGCACCAAGTCATGATCGAAGCAGTGGAAAACCATATGCCGGAAGTGATCGTGATTGACGAAATCGGCACGGAATTAGAAGCTTTGGCCGCTCGGACGATCGCGGAAAGGGGCGTGCAATTGGTCGGTACCGCCCACGGGAACCGGATCGAAAACTTGATGAAAAATCCGACTCTGGCCGACTTAATCGGGGGCATCCAAGCGGTGACGCTGGGAGATGACGAGGCCCGGCGCCGCGGTTCTCAAAAGACAGTTTTGGAACGCAAATCACCGCCAACTTTTGAAATTGCGATCGAAATGCTCGAACGCCAGCGCTGGGTAATCCACGAACGAGTCTCAGATTCGATCGACAGCCTGCTGCGGGGACGCGAACCGAACCAGCAAATCAGAAGCGTCAGCGACAGCGGAGAAGTCACGATCGAGCGCGAGTCAGCATCTCCCCCCGTCCGGTTTCCAGGGATGCCAGCTTCCGCCTCAGGCCCCGCTGCGGTATCAGCAATGCGGCCCGTCACGCCGATTTCTGGGTGGCGGAGTGCCGGGAAAATGGTGCCGATGCCCCCTCAAAACGAGAAATTCGCTGCTGCTACCGCTGCTAACAGCGCGCCGGTACTTCCTGAGACTCGGTATTTCGAGCAACTCCTCGAAGAATCCCTGTCCGTGGAACCTGTACCGCAGCAACGGGGTCGTTATTCCCAGAATGTCGGCCCTAACGGCGAAGATTTGCCCCTCCACGTTTATCCTTACGGCATAGCTCGCCACCAGCTCGAACAGGTGATTTCCACCCTGAACCTGCCGGTGCAGTTGACTAAGGATATTGAAAGTGCTGACGTGGTGTTGGCTTTGCGATCGAACGTGCGGAACCAGTCAAAATTGAGGCACTTGGCCAAAACTCGCCAAGTTCCCCTGCACACAATCAAAGCTGGGACTATTCCCCACGTAGCGAGAGCTTTGCGGCGCCTGTTGGACATGGACGACCCGGGCACCCCGGAAGTGGCAGACCTCGCCTTATTCGCCCGCAGCGGTACTTCTGACGAACTCGAAGCTCTTGAAGAAACCCGCTTGGCCGTTGAGCAAATTGTCATTCCCAAGGGACAGCCGGTGGAACTCTTACCCCGTTCTCCCAATGTCCGCAAAATGCAGCACGAACTTGTGGAACACTATCACCTGAAATCCCACAGTTTTGGGGAAGAACCCAACCGCCGCCTGCGGATTTTTCCAGCGTGAACAGCCCTATATCTAGAATCGGCATCATGTAGGGTGCGCGGGGCGCACCTTACCCCTTGAAGGCAGCAGGTAGAAGGCAAACGGCCGAATTTTTTTCATGTTGCTGTCTGTTTTCTACCTGCTGCCTTCGATCTCAAGCGGGCTCAATTAACCATGATTCTGGTAGCGTGGTACACTGCGTAGACCAGAATCTTCTGGTATATCGACCGCACGTGATATTATTTCCGTTGCTGTGATTTTTGTGTGTAAGTGCGATCGGGCTAATTCCCAATTTCCAACCCCCAATTCCCAACCCTCAATGATGACTAATGACTACTGACTAATTCCCAATTTCCAACCCCCAATTTCCAATTCCCAATGATGACTAATGACTGATGACTAATGACTACTGACTAATTCCCAACCCCCTATAATAACAGATTATAAATAAACATAAAGCGGTTATCAAAAAAATGAGGTATGCCCGATGCCCGATGCCCTATGCCCTATGCCCGATGCCCGATGCCCTATGCCCGATGCCCGATGCCCTATGCCCGATGCCCGATGCCCTATGCCCGATGCCCGATGCCCGATGCCCTATGCCCGATGCCCTATGCCCGATGCCCTATGCCCGATGCCCGATGCCCGATGCCCGATAGTACCTCATCTTTCTGAGAAAGGCTATATTTACCAGAGTTGACATGAATGATGCAGAAATTCAGCTATTTATTGAATTAATTGCCGCTCACACGGGTTTACAAATTCGCCCGCAAGATCGATCGGGTTTGTCTCGAAAAATTTTGACTCGAATGAAAGCTTTAAAAATAGCATTTCCCGACAAATATTATCAAATCTTAGCCGCTTCGAGTCCGGAAAGTCAAAATGAATGGCAGGAACTAACCTTGCTGCTGACAACCAACGAAAGTTATTTCATGCGGGACAAAGGACAGTTTTCGCTCCTAGAAAAAGTGATTTTGCCGGAATTAATCGCACGCAAAATAAAATTGCACGAGACATTGGGAATTAAGCCAAGACTGCGAATCTGGAGTGCTGGCTGCTCGACTGGTGAAGAACCTTATTCTTTACTTATTATTTTAAAACAACTAATTCCTGATTGGGACAAATGGAAAATTTTAATTTTAGGTACTGATATCAATCAAGCAGCAATAGAAAAAGCCCAGCGAGGAATTTATAGCCCTTGGTCTTTTCGCTTAGTTGACCGGGAACTGCAAAATCGATATTTCTCTCAGCGGAAAACCGATTGGGAAATAGACCAGAACTTGCGCCAATTTGTCAGCTTTAGATCTGTAAATTTAGTGACAGATAATTTTCCTAATATTTACACAGATCTTCATAACATGGATTTGATATTATGCCGAAATGTTTTTGTTTATTTTGAAGCTCAGTATATTTCACAGGTATTGAAAAAGTTTGCCAAAACGCTAAGACCTGGAGGATATTTAATGACTGGTCACGCTGAAATTCACAGTCACGTGATGAACGATTTTCAACCAAAGAGTTTCCCGGAGTCGGTTGTTTATCAAGCCAAGAATGTCCTAGAGGAGGAACCAGGTAAAAAAAAGTCTTTGATTGTACCAGAATCTAAAACAAAATCGGCGTTTGGGGAATCGGGAAATAAATTGGAATTGGGCGACCATAGCGGTCAGTTGCTACCGAGGAAAGGGGAAACGGTGCCAGCTAGTTTTGCTAACGGCAATTTTGGGGATGTCGGGTCGCTGTCGCTGTTAACAGCAGGTACCGGGCTGGGAAAGATGCTGCGAAGTCGCTATTTAGAGGGCGATCTGGCGAACAAGAAGATATCTAGTTTATCCCCAAAAATTGCAGCCGAAAAAGCTGATAGCAAAACGCCTCAGATGCTTATATTAGAGGCAAAAGCTTGTTTAAAAAATAAAGCTTATTTTGAGGCAATTGATAAAGCAAAACAGGCGCTCCACCTGCAATCTCAAAATTTTGAAGCTGATTATTTGCTCGCTCAAATTTATGCAAATTTAGGCCAGTATTCTCAGGCGGTAGAATACTGCAAGCGAGCTAGTAAGCTAGATACTATGTCAGTATTTCCTTATTATTTGCAAGCTCAGATTGCTGAAGAACAGGACGACTTGGAAACCGCTAAAATATATTTAAGAAAAGTTATTTATCTTTGCCCATCTTTTGTTTCAGCTTATCTCGAATTCGGGAATATATACCATAAAGAAGGTAAGCTAAATATAGCTATTAAAATGTACAAGTCATCTTGCGATATTCTCAAACAACTGCCGCCCAATACTCCGATCGAGCAACAGGGAAAAATGACAGCGAGTCAAGTATTGATTGATGTTCAAAAAAAATTGGTAAAATTGTACAGCCAAAAAAACTGACGCACTGGGAAAATCTAAAAACCTGGTTTTTTGTGGGTGTGTCGCTGCCAAACCGAATGGGTGCATCTCAATTTTGAAGCCTGAAGAAGCATGACCGCATATAAGTTATTAGTTATAATCCTATATTGACTACGGTCATGCTTCGCCCCTACAAACATATTTGACAAACCCAGATGCACCCAACCGAATCCGATCGCATAAACCATGTGTTTTTTGCAAGTCTTACTAGATAAATTGTCAGAATTAATATGGAAACTAAGCCGTATCTTATATTTGAACATAACGGTTTGCTGTGCGGCGTAGAAGTCGGCTGCGTTAGAGAAATTTTCTTTCTCCCGGAGTTGACACCGATCGCCGAAGCGCCTCAAGATATTGTTGGGGCGATCGATCTTAGAGGATCCATTCTGCCCGTGATGGATCTAAATCTCCGTTTTGGGTACGTTTGGCAGGACTATTCTGTCACAGATAGTGCGATCGTCATAGAATGGCAAGAAATTCGACTTGTCATCATTGTCGATCGAGTTAACGAAGTTAAGCAGATCCCCGCAGATGCCATAACTCCCCAGCTATCTTACGGGCGAGACAACCCAGAAGCCCCCCATCATTTTTTAGCTGGATTTGCCCGCTGCGGGGCCGATATGATTATGCTGCTGGATCTCGATCGGCTAATTCGATATTCTCCCGACAAAACAGAAGCCCAAATCCCAGTGTCTGCAAGCGATGCAGGACTGTCAGCGGCATCCGGCAACCTAGAAACCGCCAATTTGCAGTTAGAAATAGAGCCAAAATTGTTAGTGGAAGATACTAAAGTTTTGGCCAAAATTCACGTTTTTTGTCCGAATGCTACAGCCCAAGAAAAGGCGATTTTTCGAGATAGGGCCCAGAATTTGAGGCAGCAGGGCGATCGCGAAAATTCCGCAGCAATTGATATGTCCCTCGCCGTAGTTGTTTTAAACAGCGAATACTTTGGTATTAACCTAGCTGTAGTGCGCGAATTCACTGACATTCGCCAAGTAACTCCAATTCCTTGCACTCCCGATCGCATTATTGGCAACATGAATTTGCGGGGCGAGATTCTCACCCTAGTGGACATTCGGAATGTTTTAAATATGTCAGGCGACACAAAATCTCTCTCAAAGGCGATCGTTGTTGAAATTGAAGATTTGGTCGCCGGTATAGTCGTTGACGAAATCTTAGATATTATACATTTAAATGTGGCAGAAATTGCGACTATTCCTGCTGCACTAAATTCAGCCAACCGCGAATATCTTCGAGGCACCGCTTTTTACGAGGAAAAACTTATCGCTGTTCTGAACTTGCAGAAACTATTAACAAAAGGAGGAGTTGCTGTTGATGAGGAGGTTTGAAGAAAGATTTTACCATAAAGAATTGTTTGAAAGCCTCTCCCCGATCGGGAGAAACTAAAATCCGACTATTCATTACTCCAATCCTCTTCCTTCTAGGTAGAGGTCGCTCTCAAACTGTCAACTGTCAACTGTCAACTGTCAACTGTTGAAGGCCAAATCGGAATCGCACCTGCAAAAACGATGTCAGCGCCACCCGAAACTAAAGAAAAGAGAGTAAGAGAACAGAATTTGCTATGATACTATTTTCTACTGTCACTGGA
This sequence comes from Microcoleus sp. PH2017_24_DOB_U_A, assembly GCF_020738205.1. Taxonomy (NCBI): domain Bacteria; kingdom Bacillati; phylum Cyanobacteriota; class Cyanophyceae; order Oscillatoriales; family Microcoleaceae; genus Microcoleus; species Microcoleus sp. PH2017_24_DOB_U_A. The sequence goes on along the minus strand of NZ_JAEQCT010000146.1, from coordinate 2,511 downwards.
CGGCATCAGTCCCAGAAGTGGCTGGCCCATTTCCGTTGCCAACGCCGGACTCCCAACCACTATCGCAGGATCGCAACCTTAGTAACGCAAATGCTATCTTAAATTAACGCAAAAATATGTTTTTATCCATTAAAAAACTAAATATTAGAAACAAGATGCTCGTCGGATATCTAGCGCCAGCAGCTATTTATTTAGGGTTGCCAGTCTTAGTTCTCGTTACTACGAGTCAGGTTTTTGAGACTTTCAAAAAAGTGGAAAGAGTAGAAAATGTGATCGGAGAAACAAGTAATATGTCCGTAGGTACGGAGCAAATGGTACGGGGAATGCGCGGCTATTTAATTAATAAAAATCAGCAGTTCTTAAACGATTTTAAAACAGGTGCAGACTTGGCTCGCCAGTCAGGGATCAATCTAGGGCCGATTGTTGAAAATTCCGAACAAAAAGCCCGTTTGCGGAGAATGTTGGATCTGGTCAAAGAATATTATGATGGTTCTAACGAAATAGTTCGCTTATTTCAGCAAAATCAGACAGCCGAAGCCCTCGCTATATTTAATACAGGCAAGTATACCAAATTTGTGAATGAATTCGTGGAATTGAACCGGGAATTTCGGGAAACAGAATTAAAGATTATTAAGCAAGAAACTAAAATCACGAAGGCATCTTTAAGCTTTTTGGTATCGACGCTGGTGTTTGGTTCGATACTGCTACTGCTGCTTGGCGCCACTGTTGCTTGGCTGATTTCGTCAGGAATTGCTCGAACTATCGATCGCACAATTAGTTCGATCGCCAGTTCCTCCGCCCAGATTGCCGCCACAGTTGAAGAACAGGAACGAATGGCAAGCCAGCAAGCAGTTTCAGTCAATGAAACTACTACAACAATGGACGAATTGGGTGCATCTTCTAGGGCGACTTCACAGCAGATAGAAACTGCCGCAAGTCAAGCAATGCAAGCTTTAACTTTAGCTGGTGGCGGTACAAAAGCTGTGGAACAAACCTTAGAAGCAATGGCAATACTGAAAACAAAAGTGCAGGATATGCAAGGACAAATTATGCAGTTGAGCGAGCAAACCGATCGCATTGGCAATATCTCAACCGTAGTCAGCGACTTAGCAAATCAGACTAATATGTTAGCACTAAATGCTGCGGTGGAAGCAGTGCGAGCCGGCGAACACGGCAAAGGGTTCGGCGTTGTCGCCTCAGAAATTCGCAAACTTGCCGATCGCAGTAAAAAATCTGCCGCACAAATAAATCTCTTAGTCGCCGATATTCAGCGCGCGATCAACTCAACAGTCATGGTGACAGACGAAGGAACTAAAACGGTAGAATCTGGCGTAAATATTGCGGAGGAAACTGCCGCAGCATTTGCTGGAGTAGCTGATGCAATTAACAACGTAGTTTTGAGTTCTCAGCAAATTTCGCTGAATGCCAAACAGCAAGCAATCGCGATCGAACAAGTGGTGGAAGCGATGAACTCTCTCAACCAAGCAGCAGCACAAACAGCTTGCGGTATCACTCAAACTAAAATTGGCACTCAAAAATTGAATGAAGCTGCTTTAGATTTAAAAGCAGTTGTTTAGCATAGTTATAAGTTCTGATAGTTTGAAAACAAAATTAAACAGTAAGTCTGTATTCTCAGCCCCGATACTCATTAGTCAATCCCAATTATTCAATCTAAAATCTAAAACGGTGCATCTCACGCAAGGCGAATATATCCGTAGGGGCGAAGCATGACCGCAGAAAATATGGGATTACAACTAATAACTTATATGCGGTCATGCTTCGCCCTCTTCAAAAACCAGATGCACCCATCTAAAATCTCAAGTCTCAAATGGTATGAGTCATTAATAATTATGAAAAACCAATGAAAAAAATGTCTTTAAGAATTAAAGCGATTGTTTTTGCGATCGCCCTCGGAACAATTCCCGTAATTTTAACTGGGGCAATAACTTTTTTCTTAGCCAATCAAAGTATCACTAGCTATGTAATTAATTATCAAGAAACGCGGGCGCTCGCTACTGCCAATGAAGTCAGCAATTTTATGTTAGAACGCTACCAAGATATCAAGCAACTAGCAAGATTAAGCATACTTAACGACCCCAGAGTCAGTCAAACGACTTCAACCATTCAAAAGGAAGCCATGTTAGATAAATATATAGAAGAAGACGAAGGCTACGACAGCATTGCAGTCGCCGATCTCAAGGGAAATACTATTTTGCAATCCCGTGGAGAAAAAATTGTAGATTTGGGAAAGCGGGACTATTTTCAGGAAGTAACAAAAACTAATCAGGCTGTAATTATGCAGCCTATAAAGTCAACAGACGGCAAATATGCCATTTTTACGGCGGCTCCGGTTGTGGATGTCAATACTAACGAAACTATCGCCGTCATCAGGACTCGCACGCCCATAACTTATGGCTCTCCTGACTTTATGGTGTATAATGTAACAAACAATACATTTACTGTCATGGACTTTTATTTAGACTATATATTAGACTTGCCTGGAGTCAAGAT
>NZ_JAEQCT010000008.1:0-2616 GCF_020738205.1 Microcoleus sp. PH2017_24_DOB_U_A | reverse complement strand
AATAATTAAAGTCAGTGAAGGAGTCGCCCCCTCCACTGCTCTCCAAAACGGAACGTGATAGTTTCCCATCATTGGGCTCCTCAATAAAACGGCTGTTGTCATCAGTACGTCATTACCAACATATCGTTTTCCCAAACCCAAAGGCTTGGTTCCACTGGTGGCTTAGGTTTAGCACTTTTACAGCTAGATTTGTTACCGAGACTGCCATCGTTGGCGGTCTTTGTGTCGTGGCAATGTCGATGGAGTAGTTGCCAATTATCATAAGATTCCCTTCCACCTTTCGATTTAGGGATGATGTGGTCAACTTCTATCGAATCTCCATCTTTGAAGTAGTTATCGCAGTGGGTGCATTTCCCTTTTTGACGCTTGAGTAGTTTAGACACTCTCGCAGGTATTTCGGGGTGTACTCCCATTCTTGAACTCCAATATAACCAGTCACCGTCGTAGGGGGATGCTTTTCCTTTTACCTTTACATAGCGTTTTATTTCCGTGGAGCTATGTTGTATTAGCGCATAAGGATTGTTACCCTCTCCGGTTGCAAACACCCAGTTATTGCCTTCTACGGTTTTGAAGTATTTAAGGCGTATCCACCCTCTGCCTTTGTTCCTATGACGATGACGACCCCATTTGAGGAGCTTCCAAACCACTAAGTGCCACAGCCTTGCAAATATTTTCTGGCTGACGACTGAACAGAAGTAGTTACACCAACCCCGTATGATAGGATTGAGATTCTTAATTAAAGTCGCTTGATTTAAGCCACGCGACTTATTTATTACTTCTGCAACTTTTCTGTAGTGCCTCTTCTGGCTTTCCTTACTGGGGGTGATAATAGTTTTAAAACCCAATAAGACACCTCTAGTCCCTATTCCCGAGTTATATTTTCCTACTGGAAACTGCTTGATGTTGAATCCTAGAAAGTTAAATCCAGATTCTTCCCCATCTAGTCTATTCAGGGTATGGGCTATCTTTGTTTTACTCGGTTTTAGTTCTAACCCAATGTCACTTAACCACTTCTCTATCTCAACCTTACACAGCTTTACGACTTCTACATCCTCATGGAGGACTACGAAATCGTCAGCATATCTTATCAGTGAAATCGATTTGATTTTGTCTCGTAATCCACAAGTATGACCACGAGAGTCTCTCATCTCGAATTTTGGGGCTAAACCCATAATCAATTCCTCAAGCCCATGTAAGGCGACATTGGCAAGTAGAGGTGAAATCACCCCGCTCTGTGGTGTACCTTCATCAGTTGGGAACAGCTTGTTTCCATCCATTACACCAGCTTTTAACCAAGCTCGGATTTGTCTCCATAAGGTAGGATAGGTATTCAATTTTGAGAGAAGTACATCATGGTTAATGCGGTCGAAGCATTTGCTAATGTCGGCATCCAGCACATATTTTGATTTTTGCTTTATTGCCAAGAATATTGCTCCGATAGCATCGTGACATGAGCGCCCAGGTCTGAAGCCGTATGAGTTAGCTTCAAATCGCGCTTCCCATTCTGGTTCTAAAACCAGTTTGACTAACGCTTGCAAAGCTCGGTCTTCCATTGTCGGTATGCCTAATGGTCTTTCCTCATCTGTCCCTGGTTTGGGTATCCAAACTCGGCGTGTTGGCTTAACCTTAGAACCCAGTGATATTTTATTTATCAAGGCGAAACGTTGCTTTGGGGTTAGCGATTTCACACCATCCACACCAGCCGTCTTCTTCCCTTGATTATCCTGAGTTACCCGACGAACCGATAATGCTCTTGCTGTCCAAGAACTTATCAACAATTTCTGGAGTTTGCGTACTAGCTTGACATCACCACGATTAGACGCTTGATATATCCGTTTTTGCAACTTAAAGACGTTACGTTCTAGCTTTCGCCAGTTGATATCGCTCCATTCATACATCGGTTTTATTGCCGTGTTCATGACATTTACATTGCGAATTGTAGCTATACCATCCGTATTACCGTGAGTCCGTTAGCATATCCTTCACCATTACAGTGAGGCGTTGGCTTCTGACTCAATCTCTACCACCTGTTACCTGGATAATCCAGAGGTTTCGTCTTAGCTGACTGCTCGGAGTATTCGACCTCTCCGAGAGTAATCAGGTGGGTTACTTCGTTCCTCATAACCTTTGGTTTGTTCCATTAGGATGTCACCTTTTCACCGAGTTTTTGGGTAACGTAGGTATGTCGGGCAAAATCCTCATACCACCCTGTACTAATGCCCTTTTGGGACTACCAGCGCAAGAAGCCTTATTTCGCTGGTTCGGAGTAACGGTGATTCAGGCAGTGACTTCACTTTCGTTATCCATAGGAACTTGCTCACGGGATACCACTTTTTAGGCTAGTAGCTCTTTCCGCTTTTATCCCCGCTTCACCGATTGATGGCTAGTCTCTACAGTGGGGGATATGCTTTCACCTCTACGTCTGAGGGGCAGGATTTGACGCTTTCTAGGATACTGACGCTCACCTGCAAGGTTATTAAGTTATCATCTACAAGGGATTAAAGTGCTTTCCTCAATCCTGATGGATTACCCTGTAGAAGCCAGTCATCCCCCGATTTCTCGGTTTCGACTGAACGAATCGCACTTGGCAGCACCATTTAAGTCTGCATTCACAAT
>NZ_JAEQCT010000145.1:0-12451 GCF_020738205.1 Microcoleus sp. PH2017_24_DOB_U_A | reverse complement strand
CTCGCGCTGAGTCCGAGAAACCGGGTTTCTATGGCAATTGACGTATTTTCACGAGATTTTACGCAGAAACCCGGTTTCTGAGTCTCTCGCGCTGAGTCCAAAAAAGTCCTTACGACAAACCAGTCGATCGCAATTCCATCTATTTTTATCACTAAATCCGTGTCATAATTCGTGTCTTAGCGCAACACAACAGAAAAATATGATTATTGTAATGAAAGCCGGCACTCCAGCAGCCGAGATCGATCGCCTAGACGAAGAACTCCGCACTAGCTGGGGTTTGACACCAGAAAAAATCGTCGGGCGTTACAAAACCGTCATGGGTTTGGTGGGCGACACCGTTGAGCTCGAACCGATGCAACTGCGCGAAATGAGCACTTGGATTGAGGAAGTGCTGCGCGTTGAAAAACCCTACAAGCGCGCTTCTCTGGAATACCGCCAAGGTGAACCCAGCGCCGTAGAAGTTGCTACTCCTTTGGGAACTGTGACGATCGGCTTAAATCACCCGATCGCAGTCGTAGCAGGCCCTTGCTCGGTCGAAAACGAAGAAATGATTGTCGAAACGGCTATGCGCGTCAAAGCTGCTGGCGCTCAATTTCTGCGCGGTGGAGCCTACAAACCGAGAACTTCCCCCTACGCTTTCCAAGGCCACGGCGAGAGTGCTTTGGGATTGCTAGCTGCGGCGCGGGAAGCTAGCGGTTTGGGAATTATTACCGAAGTTATGGATGCGGCCGATTTAAGTGCGATCGTGGAAGTAGCCGACGTAGTTCAAGTCGGAGCCCGAAATATGCAGAATTTCTCGCTGTTGAAGAAAGTCGGAGCTCAAGACAAACCAATTTTGCTGAAGCGCGGCATTTCCGCCACCATTGAAGAATGGTTGATGGCTGCCGAGTATATCATGGCTGCTGGCAATCCGAACGTGATTTTGTGCGAGCGCGGAATTCGCGGCTATGACAGGCAGTATACGCGGAATACGCTGGATTTGTCGGCGGTTCCTGTGCTGCGAACCTTGACTCACTTACCTGTTATGGTTGACCCCAGTCACGGGACTGGTTGGGCGCAGTTTGTACCTTCAATGGCGTTTGCTTCGATCGCCTCCGGTACAGATTCGCTGATGATAGAAGTGCACCCGAATCCGAAAAAAGCCTTGTCTGACGGGCCGCAATCGTTAACACCGGATCAGTTCGACAAGTTGATGGAAGAATTGGCTGTAATTGGTAAAGTCATGAAACGTTGGCCACAACCCGTGCCAGTTTTGGCATAGAAACAGGTGAAACGCCTAAGCTAAAATGCGATCGCGGTTAAATCCCCGATTTCTTTAAGAAGTCGGGGATATTTTTATGCTGTTTTTGGAATAGAGTCCGAGGGGCGATCGCACTTCTAGGAATGTTGGTAAATTTTGTATAATAGACATATCAATTAATTAGCGAGAGGGCTAGGAGTCATGGTAGGCATCGGAACCAAACTCACTTTAGCAGAATTTCTAGCTTTGCCCGACGGAGATGTATGTTATGAGTTTGTAGATGGTGAAGCAGTTCCTAAAGTGTCTCCAAAATTTTTTCATTCCAGTTTACAGGGAGCTTTGTGTCTCCTAATTCGTGCATGGTGTAGAGGAAGGGGGCGAGTGCTTCCAGAATGGGCGATTTTGTTAAAACGTCAGGCTAAAGATTGGGCACCGGTTCCCGATTTGACGTACATTTCTTATGCGCGTCTGCCGAAAAGTTGGCGACGGAATCAAGCTTGTCCCGCAATTCCTGAACTGGTGATTGAGATTATCTCTCCCGATCAAAGTATGAAGGAATTTGAAGAGAAGGCGAAAGATTATTTGGCGGCGGGTGTGACGCGAGTTTGGGTAATCGATCCAGAAGCTATTTTAATCAGAAGCTTTTTCCCCGATGGTTCGAGTCAAATTTATACGGATAATACACCGATTGTGGATGAGTTGCTGCCTGGTTTTGAGTTAACAACTCGGCAGATTTTTGAAGAAGCGGAATTGATTGATTGATTAAGTGCGATCGCTCTGATTCAAAATAGTCTCAATTTGACTCTGTACTTGTTCGAGTTCTCGACCTTTGTCAGCCAGCCAAGCTTTTTCGGCTTCGCATTCTGCTTGATTTTGGCGATCGCGCCTTTATTCTTCCTATTTTCACAAATTATAGCATTTATCAGAAAGATGAGGTATGACTGTAAATGGAGTTTTTGATGCGACGTTGCTTAATATGTAATAGATATCAGAGGGCTAAAGCCCAACAACGTACCTCACTTTTACGACGTTGCTTAATATGTAATAGATATCAGAGGGCTAAAGCCCAACAACGTACCTCACTTTTACGACGTTGCTTAATATGCAATAGATATCAGAGGGCTAAAGCCCAACAACGTACCTCACTTTTTTTGAGAACCGCTATAACTCCAAACTTTGCTCAGACACCTCTAATTCTGCGTGTTTCAATCGTTCTTGAATTGACATAGCCTGCAATTTTTCACTCATTTTATATAAATCCACTTTCGGATAATCGCCCTGAAATAGTGGAATCAGAGACTGAACAACCGCAGCGATTCCCTGTGGCGGTACAGCATTCCCAATCTGTCGGCGCACTTCGGTAACAGAACCTTCAAATACAAAATCATCGGGAAAAGTTTGCAGTCTCGCCCTCTCCCGATTTGTCAGTGCACGCGGTTCTGGATAATGATAACCCCAGGTTCCGCCGCCTCCGCCAGCAATGATTGTAGATGATGGTTTATCGGGATGAATTCGCCGATAAACGTGGCTGATCATGCCTTTTACATAGTAGGGACTATCTTTGGGAATATCTGAAAAATTTCCTCCGGCTTTGATTCGATTCAAAATTTCAACGGTGCGATCGCGAATTTGATGATTTTGGTTATTTTCCACAACTTGCTCGACATCCTTGAGTGCTTCGCCCGCTGTGCGATAAGCATTTTGGCGATTGGGCCCGTATTGTGCTTGAGGATGCACGAAATCAAATCCTGTATCCATCCGAATGCCAACTAACAAGACTCTTTGCCGAAATTGCGGAACTCCGTAATCGGCAAAGTTGTAAAGTTTAGGTTTGACTAAATAACCCGGTGCAATGCTTTCAAAGTCGGAAATTATTTGTTTGATTGCTTGGTAATTATTGGCGCTTAATAAACCTTTGACATTTTCCGCGACAAAAGCTTTGGGCTTTTTCTTGTTGACAAAATCGAGGAAGTATGTATATAAATTGCCTCGGGTTCCTTCAAGTCCGGGGCGCTTCCAAATTAGGGAGAAATCTTGACAGGGGAAGCCTCCTATACATATTTCTGCTTCGGGAAGTTGTGCAATGTCTATGTTTTCTATGCTGTCGTTGACTATGACAGCGGCAATGTTTTTGCTGAAAGTTTTGCAGGCGTATTGATTGGAGTCGATCGCCCAAACTACATCAAACCCAGCTTTGTGGAACGGCAAATCCATACCGCCGCAACCGGAAAACAAGGATATCAGTTGCGGTTTGGTTTTCCAGGTTACGTCTTTGAGGCGTTCGAGTGACATATTAGTTCGCAGTGGGACAATAGCCGGCTGAATGCCCGCAACACCAGAGTCTGATTATACCAAATAGTTGTCAGGTGTGATGTGCAAAAGGTACTAAGACTCGATCGCCTTTAAATTGTCAATCTTCGTCATCTAATGTGATCCCAGCTTGACGCAATTTTTCTGCTAGTCTTTGGGCGCGGACACTTTCGCGATCGGCCCGTTGCCGTTCTTGTTCAGTTCGTTCTTCCGACCACAACAATAACTCGCCTGCTGCATTCCACCACCTCAGCCAACAGCCTGTTCTCCCTTCGTGGGTTCCCTCCCAAACTCCTAAAAATAAGTCTAATCCCGGTATCCAATAACGCCCGTTTTCATCTGTTTTTTGTAAGTTATAGTGCTCTGATTCCAAAGCATAAACTTCTAAACGAGCTGTTTTTGCTCGGAATATGACGTATCTAGGGACTTTGATTACTTGTTCGTAAAAAAACCACTTTCCCACCCGTGAGGTAAATTCTACAGAGTATTCTTCTCCGTAGGTTTCTGAGAGAAATTCCATCACGATTTGAGGAATTGTCCCTTCTGTATGCGGCGTGTAACTGCGGCGAACTTGCGAGACATTTTTGGGATTTACGGGTTTGATGTACATCCAGTCGGGCGCTTTGCAAATAGTTCGCTGTTCGTCGGTGGCTGCTTCTGGGAAACTTATGCCGGCACAAAGGGCAAAGTTGGAAACTATTAAGGCATCCTGGATTAATTCGGGAAATTCTGTTAGTGGCTGGCGTAAAGCTGCGGCTAACAATGGTTGGCTTTCATCTTCCACGGGGTCATCTGGTAGTTGGAAATCTTCTGGTAGTAGCGGCCAGGTGATTGTGAGTTTCGTGGCTGGGTTTTTAGTTGCTACAGACATAGTTTATCAGAGGTTAAATGTTTTAATGCTTAAATTATATCTTTTGGTTTTTGGGATTAATGTTAATATTGTTCGTAATAAGGACTTTAGTCCTTATCTTCAGAGATTGAAGGACTAAAGTCCGATGCTGCGAACCTTAAGAGTTTACTTTTCGATTCGATCGCCCTACGCAGCTTTTATCTTCTGTTTGAGCTCATCTGTCATGGCTAGCAGTTCAGATTGCCCGATCGCACTTTGTTCGCCACTCGCCAACCACTTCAATTGTACAGTCTCGCTTTCAGCTTCCGCATCCCCCAAAACCAAACACGCAACTGCACCACTTCTGTCAGCTCTTTTAAACTGTTTCCCGAAAGCACTGCCGCTCAAATCTATCTCTACACTAAAGCCAGCACTCCGCAATTTTTGAGCCAACAATATTGATTGCTGTTCGGCTTTATCGCCCCGGGATACCAAATAGAAATCCAACTGCGGAACGGGCAGAGGTTGCAATTTTTGCAGCAGGATAATCAACCGCTCAACACCCATAGCCCAACCGACTGCCGCCGTATCCGGGCCGCCCAATTCCTTGACTAAACCGTCGTAGCGGCCGCCTCCACAAACAGTTGCTTGCGCTCCCAAATCGTCGGAGATAATTTCAAAAGCGGTGTATGTATAGTAATCTAAACCGCGCACTAATCTTGGATTTAACTGATAGCTAATTCCTAAACTTGTGAGCATTTGCTGCACTTGCTCAAAGTGATCTCGCGATTCCTCACCCAAATATTCCAAAATGCTCGGCGCACCAGCAACAATTTCTTGAGTGCGCTGATTTTTGCTGTCCAAAATCCGCAGCGGATTGCGAGTCAAGCGATCTTGGGAATCCGCATCTAATTCGTCTTTGTACGGTGTAAAATAATCAATCAACGCTTGCCGATAATTTTGTCTGTCTTGCTTATTTCCGACAGAATTGATATCGAGGCGCAAATTTTTTAAGCCGATCGCTTGCAGGATATCACAGGCGATCGCAATTACCTCGACATCTGCACGCGGATCTGCACTCCCCAATACTTCCACGCCAATTTGAGTGAACTGTCGCTGTCTGCCTGCTTGGGTGCGTTCGTAGCGAAACATCGGCCCAGTATACCACAGACGCTGCACGTCACCAGCCGCGTACAAACTGTTTTCAATAAAAGCTCGCACGACTCCGGCGGTGCCTTCTGGGCGCAAAGTAGTCGATCGATCGCCCTTATCTTTAAAAGTGTACATTTCTTTGCCCACAACATCGGTAGCTTCGCCGATGCCGCGTTCAAATAAAGATGTTTGTTCAAAAATTGGCGTCCGAATTTCTCGATAAGCCGCTTTTTTTAAGATATTTCTAGCGACTTCTTCTATATTTTGCCAATATTGAATTTCAGCGGGCAAAATATCCCGCGTTCCCGGTAAAGTTTTAATTGCACTCATTTTTTTAGTCAGTTGTCAGTTGTCAGTTGTCAGTTGTTGGTTGTTGGTTGTTGGTTGTTATTTGTTATTTGTTACTCGTCATTTTTGAGCTCGTGATTTTTATTTGTGACTTCGTATTTATTGCTGTTTGGCTTGAATGACAAACAACCAATAACAAATAACCAATAACAAATAACTAATAACTATTGACTTAATAATTCCCAAGCTCCGTAGCGATCGCCATAATAAGCCAAAATGCGATCGACCCGCTCGCGGCAGGCCAAATCGAACCCATCAGGATACTGTATCCACAAACCCCCAACTTGGCTGTCGCTGTAATCAAACCGCTGCGACTGCTGCGGAATCAAACCGGTTTCCACCCCTTCAACTTGACGCAAATGGGCTGCCACTTCGCGATACACCGCCAGCGGCAATCCCGGGCATTGAATTTGATAGCGGAGTTGTTTTTCTTGTGCCGTTTGCATCATTTCTTTGCCTGTCCCCAACCATAACCCCTATTTAAGATACTTCTTTATCGATCGGCCCCGGTAGAGGGCAGCAGTTAATATTCTCCATACATACCTTCCCCCACTGCAAAGCCCAGCGCACCAGCGAAACTCGATTGTCAGCGGGCGTCTTGTTCAAGATATTGCTAATGTGGTTGTCAACAGTACGCTTGCTAATCTCTAACTTCTCAGCAATTTTCTCATTGGTCAATCCCGCCGCTACTAACTCTACCACTTGCAATTCTCTGTCCGACAGGGTGACAGGGGTGCCAGAGACGCTCCCGTTCATAAATTTTTCCTATGTGTGCATATTTACCTATATACAATTCTAGAGGATGAGGGATCTAGTATGAAGAGAAAATTAAATTGGCTCTGGCACGGATCACCAACTCGCTTGCAGAATCGCAGCAAGATGTGTAAACCCAGCCTTGCACGTGGGGTAGCGGATGCTAGATTTACCTGCGCGCACTGGAAATCCGCGCCCAAAAAACCGCAGATGTTGGCACGTCAAACTACTGATACGCCCGCGCTGTACTTGTGCGTTGAGCGGGTAACTGCCACTATCAGTAAGTCTGATATTATAGGAGCAGCTATTACAAAATAGCTGGCAATTTTCCCTACTGGGAATCTAGGTAGAGATAATTATTGACCAGTCTGGTGCTAGTCTAAAATCTAAAATCTAAAATCTAAAATCTAAAATCAATATGACTTATCCTCGCGTTTTGTGTCTGGGTGAAATTTTATTTGATTGTTTAGCAGACAAACCAGGAGTATCTCTAGAAGAGGTAGAATCTTGGACGGCATATGCTGGCGGTGCTCCTGCTAATGTTGCCTGTGCTTTAGCTAAATTGGGGACGGCGGTGGGATTTATCGGTGCTGTAGGTGGGGATGAATTGGGGGAGTCTCTGGTGCAGGTATTGCAAGAATCAGGGGTTGATATCGCTGGAGTGCAACGCCATCCGACTGCGCCGACGCGGCAAGTTTATGTCTTGCGGAATGAAGCGGGCGATCGATCTTTTGCCGGTTTTGGTAAAATGGATACTGCGGATTTTGCCGACACCCGCTTCCAGGCTGCCCAAATACCCGAGGCGCTGTTTGAAAATGCGGAGTTTTTAGTGCTCGGCACTTTAGAATTAGCTTACCCTGAAAGTCGAGAGGCGATCGCCAGAGCGATCGAACTAGCAGAACGTTACGACGTTAAAATTATACTTGACATCAATTGGCGTCCGGTATTTTGGCCAAATCCAGACGAAGCAAAAGCGCCCATCATACAACTATTAAAAAAAGTAGATTTTCTTAAGTTATCTGACGACGAAGCCGAATGGTTGTTTGGAACTAGCGACGCTGGAGCTATTACCTACCGTCTCGATTCTGTAGAAGGCGTTTTGGTGACGGCGGGCGATAAAGGTTGCGGCTATTGTCTCTCGCAAAATGAAGGAAAAATCCCCGCTTTTGCAGTAGATGTTGAGGATACAACAGGTGCCGGCGACGGGTTTGTTGCTGGTTTTGTGCGGCAGTTGTGCAAGTATGGAATTAAGAATTTAGCAGATCCAGAAATTGCCCAAAACATTGTAACCTATGCCAGTGCCGTGGGTGCGATGACGGCGATGAAGCCTGGGGCCATTGCAGCACAACCAACTGCGGCTGAAGTAGAAGCTTTCTTGTATTTGTACAACAAAAATTAGCACACCAAACCTCTATAGGTTCGTAGTGAGGACTTTAGTCCTCCGAAAGAAGGACTAAAGTCCTCACTACGAACCTGTTTTATTTTGAGATTAACCGCACATCAAATAATTTATAATTTGGCGGACAATTACCTCTAACGGCTGCGAAGCATCTATAATAATTGCATTTTCAGGTTCTTCGAGAGTAGCGAACTGACTTGACAGCAAGTCTGCTTTCATGTAGTGATTTTCGCGAGTTTTTAACCGGGCTGCGAATAGCTCAAAATCACCTTTGAGATAAACTATTTTCATTCGCTGCTTGTCTCGAAACAGCATTTCGCGGTAAGATGCTTTGAGGCCAGAACAAGCTAACACGACATTTTTATTTTCCAACAGCCACCTGTCTATTGTACCTTGCAAGTGCAACAGCCAAGGCAGGCGATCGGCATCTTCTAAAGGAATGCCCCGACTCATTTTTTCTATGTTTCCTGGCGGGTGAAAATCGTCGGCATCGCTAAAATCCCAATTGAGAGATTCCGCTAGCAACTTGCCAACAGTAGTTTTCCCCGAACCGGAGACTCCCATCACCATAATAATCATCGCGGCTTAAATTCATCCCGTAGGGTATACCACAAGCACCTTCTGGGGTTGTGGCACACCACACACAAACTACTTTCTAACGCAGGAATTCGCGCGGATCTGTGACGTGTCCAGTCAGCGCCGAAGCCGCCGCCGTGTAAGGCGAAGCGAGATAAACTTGCGCTTCTTTGTTCCCCATCCGGCCGGGGAAGTTGCGGTTAGTTGTAGACACGCAAATTTCCGGTTCGTTCATCCGCCCAAAAGTGTCTTTCGGGCCGCCCAAACAAGCGGCGCAAGAAGGCGCTGCGGGTTCGATGCAGCCTGCTGCTAAGAAGATTTCCGACAGCGTTTGACCGTCGTATTTAGTAACAAACAAATCTTCGTAAACTTTCTGAGTTGCCGGTACTAAATATGTCGGAACTTTGACTTGATTTCCTTTGAGAATGCGGGCTGCACTCAAAAAGTCGGAGGTTTTGCCGCCGGTGCAGGAACCGATGTAAACTCGATCGATCTTGACATCGCTGCAATTGCGGGCCAAGTCGCGGTTGTCGGGGGAGTGCGGTTTGGCGACGACTGGTTCTAATTTGCTGACATCGTAGGTGCGATCGCTATAAAACTGAGCACCCTCATCGCTGTAAAATGCCTCAAACGGCACATTAGTGCGAGGATTAACGTAATCAAACGTGGTTTTGTCCGCAGCCACCGTGCCATTTTTGCCACCAGCTTCAATCACCATATTGCACAGCGTCATCCGTTCTTCCATCGTCAAACGTTCCACTGTATCGCCCGCAAATTCCATCGATCGATAGTTAGCACCGGCAACGCTGATATCGCCTATAATTTGTAAAATCAAATCTTTTGCTAACAAATAATCTGGCAATTCGCCGTTGAGCACAAACCGCATCGTCGCCGGCACTTTAATCAGCAATTTGCCGGTTCCCATGATAAAAGCCGCGTCGGTATTGCCGATACCGGTGGCAAATTGTCCGAAAGCACCGGCATTGCAAGTGTGGGAATCTGTACCGAAAAGCACTTCGCCCGGGCGCGTGTGGCCTTCTTGGGCGAGGGCGATGTGGCAAACTCCTTTATAGTCGGGGTTAGCTTTGAAGTTCGATCGATCCGTGATGTCGTAAAAGTATTTTATCCCTTGTTCTGCGGCAAAATCGCGGAGAATATCGACGTTGCGGTTAGCGCGTTCATCGTTAGTGAAAATGTAGTGGTCGGGAATTAAGACGATTTTGTCGGGATTCCAGACTTTAGCATTATCGCCGAATTCCTTTTTGAATACGCCAATGGTGCCCGGCCCGCAGACATCGTGGGTCATCAATACGTCTGTTTCTACCCAGATGTTGTCTCCGGGCTCGACTTTGGTGCGGCCCGATGCTTTGGCCAAGATTTTTTCGGTGATGGTCATTCCCATAGTGCGATCGCTCTTTTTCGTGAGATGCTACAAGTGTATTGTAAGCGAAACATTCCCTGTTACCGAGGATACTGACGCAGGAAGATGTCTCGGATGTACTTCCAACTTGAGAGAAGCGTCCAGTTCGATCGCAGTTTTCTATTGCATCTAATACAAATTGTAGGGCGAGCAATCCCCACCTTACGAAATTATGCGTAATGTTATGTGTTGTTAAATAATTCGAGTTAATTATTAAAAGGTAAATTATATTGGACATCGACCTAATTTAAATATTCAGTTTGGATACGACCAAAACTTTGTAATATTTTGCGTACAGGTCGCCAGGAGAAATTACGATGAATTGCGAAAAAGTTCAACATTTCAAAGTGTAGCATAGCGCCGATCGCCTGCCGGAATTCATACCGATCGCCAAAACCACCCGATCGCCCAAAACATCCGCTGCGGGAATTGCGATCAGCACTCTGCTGATCCTGTTAGCACCGCCAGTTCAAGCTGCTAATCTAACATTCGTCTCTGATTGCCAATCATTATTGCTCTTTAGACGTGTAGATTAAAGAGGGCCGGGGCCCAACTACGTACCTATACAACAAATCTGATTGCCAATCATTATTGCTCTTGAGACGTGTAGATAAAGGAGGCTCAAGCCCAACTACGTACCTATAAAACAAATCTGATTACCAAGGATTGCCAATCATTCTAAAAGCCGCCCAATAGTAGGGATGAGAAAAATTCCGAGTCCCTGTCTTTGTCATTTCCGGAGGTAGCTGCACATTACCCACAGAAGTCCGCAATATTCCCCCTTCAATCCGCACCTGTTGGCGCAACATTTCTAATTGCGCTTGCCGCAAGGCCTCAGCCTTCATCGGAGCAGTTTTCAACTGGCCGTAAAAGTCCGCCATCAATCCCAAACTGCCCTCGTCGCTGACATACCAGAGAGTCGCTAGAGCCGATTTAACCCCTGCTTGCACGGCTAACCCGCCAAAGCCCAACTCGGATTCTCGATCGCCCACAGCAGTCCTGCAAGCACTTAAAACCAACATATCAACCTGTGGACTGCCCCATCCCATGTCCCGCAACTGATTCAAACGCAATTTAGTATCCCACAACTGAATGAAGGATTCGCTGGGGTTTCCCGATCGAAATTCGGCGTGAGTAGCCAAGTGAATTCTCCCAAAAGGGTACTGCTGGCGCTGCGATTTCAAATTTGCCAGAGTGAAAGCTTGGTTCAAGAAAGACTTACCGGGCGACTCCTGCGGGATAATTGTCGAAACTTCTATTTCCACCGCAGGCAAAGGACTCATATCGGGAAATTGTGACGCACCCATTGCCAGAACTTGTGTATTTGGCAACTTAGTGGTGCTGGTATCTGTCAAACTCAGACTCGGCATTGAACCGACGCTGTAACGCTCTATCAGAAAGCCTTTCCCGTCATGTAGCGCCGCCATCGGTATCGATCGCAACCCCATATCCGCAATAAAAGATAAATTCTGAATACCTTTGGCTTGTAACTCTGCCTCGATCGGCGCTATCATCCACTGGTAAAGCTGCTGAGCGAAGGGTAAATAAGTTTTAGTATTGCGCTTTACCGGATTAGTCAGTTCGTTGCGAAATTTCCGAATAGTTTCCATTACCTCGGCGCGAGAGGTTCCAGCGATCCGCACGCGAAAGGGCGCGCTATCGGGGGCGATTACCATTACTTCGAGTTCGTCAGAGCTTTTAATTTGCTGTTCTACGCGCAACAGCGGCGAACTGTTGTAAGGTCGATCGAATGTAGAACCATTGGGTACAAAGCTCATATATACGAGAGCTGGTTTGATACCTGTGGCTTGTGCGACGCTGCGAAGAGTATTTTGAGCATTTTCTAGCGTGGCGCGTTTATTTGTTTGTGGCAAATTCAGGTAATCGACAAACTCCCTGGTAAATCTGTTTTCTACCGGAAAAATAATGGCGCTGGGGTTAACTGGCAAGCTGGAAACGTCAATAATATTCGAGGTTTCGCGACGTGAATTAGGCTGTTGCAATGAACTAGATATCTGGTTTTGCTGTTGCAAGCTGGCAGAAAATAAAGGATTTGTCCTGGGAAGCCCGTTGCTGGAGAGCGCAGGAGCGAGTTCCGGTGTCGGTATGGGCGCGAGATTGATTGGTGCGGGAGCAGGGAGAATTTGAGTAATTGTCGGCGCTGGTGACAAATTCGAGTTCGGCGCTGGATTTTGAGTAATCGTTGGCGCTGGTGACAAATTTGATATCGGCGCTGGATTTTGAGTAATTGTTGGTGCTGGATTTTGAGTAATTGTCGGCGCTGGTGACAAATTCGATATCGGCGCTGGATTTTGAGCAATTGTTGGCGCTGGTGACAAATTCGAGTTCGGCGCTGGATTTTGAGTAATCGTTGGTGCTGGTGACAAATTTGATATCGGCGCTGGATTTTGAGTAATTGTCGGC
>NZ_JAEQCT010000030.1:0-51144 GCF_020738205.1 Microcoleus sp. PH2017_24_DOB_U_A | reverse complement strand
GGCGTAAGCCAAGAACATCGGGAGCCGGATGCGGTGAAAATCGCACGTCCGGTTCTAACTGAGAGGGGCGGGGAATAATATCCCCCCTCGACTCAACCAATCTCAAATCTAAAATCTCAAATCTAAAATCCAAATGAGGAGGAGCAAGCCGTGACCGTAGTAACTGATGTATTGAGGCAATCTGTTGTGGTATTTTCTCAAAATTACCTACCGATGAGCCGTGTCAACATCAAACGGGCGATCGTACTTTTGGTAACAGGCAAGGCTGAACCTCTGGATTTTAGCATCGGCAATGGCTATCTAGTGCGATCGCCCAGCACCAGCATCCACGTACCCGAACAAATCCGCTTAACTTTTGGCAACAGGGAGCGTGTTTGGAAAGTACCACCGGTCAATCGCCGGGAAGTGTTGCGCCGAGATGCCCATGCTTGCCAATACTGTGGCAACAACAGGCATTTGACGCTGGATCACGTGATGCCTCGATCGAAGGGCGGGCCGCATACTTGGGACAACGTAGTGACGGCTTGCGAACGGTGCAACTCTCGTAAGGGCGACAGAACTCCCATAGAAGCTGGAATGTCTCTGCGAACCAAGCCGAAGGCTCCCATTCACCCCACTGTTGCTTTTGCCGAAATGTTTTGGCACGAATACCAAATTGGGGAATAGGGAATGGGGCATGGGGAATGGGGCATGGGGAATAGGGCATGGGGCATGGGGCATGGGTAATAGTTAGTGGTTTTTCTAATAACCAATTCCCTATTTGACCAATTCCCAATTCCCAATTCCCAATTCCCAATTCCCAATTCCCAATTCCCAATTCCCGATTCCCAATTCCCGATTCCCAATGCCCAATTCCCAATTCCCAATTTTCAATTTTCAATTCCAAATTTAAGGCTGTCAATATGCTGAAGTTGACTTACACTGAAACGGGCTTTAACCTAGAGCGTTTGGCTCAATCTCCCGAACAGTTAGTGGCGCTGCGAGTTGTGCTGGCTATGCGAGTTGGTCAAAGCATCAGCGTCGAACCGAGCACTGCGGCATTTTTGCTGCCCGCGAATTTGCCGGCGCTGTCTCTGTTGGAATCTGAGGCCCGCCGAGATGATACCGATTCGATCGCTCTTTGTGTTGCTGATGCTGATTTTGTCGAAGTGACCCTGCGCGGTACGTGGATTGGAGGGGCATCTGAAGGCGCTGATGGGGTGTTTGCGACGGTTTTGAGCGATCGGGCGGAGCGGTTGTTGCTCGGACTCTGGCTCGAAACTCAGGCTGCTGCCGAGGTTGTCGGGGAAGTCGGCGATTAAGATCCGATCGAGAAAGTTCGGCAGGGAGCATCTCGGCGCCAGCTTTGATAGCAGTGCTGTCCCCGCTCGCGAGTGATAAAATACGCGAGCGGGGACGCTCGCACTGCTGTAAAAAAAATGCTTTTTGCAATCAGATGCTTTCTCCATCCCCCACTCTCGTTAAGGCGTGTAAATGATGTTGAAGTAAATGCCATTATCTTGCAGGTTGTTGCCTTTATCGGTAATTCTCACCAAAGGAAAAGCATAATCTACACGCAAGTTCACCCGCCGTATCGGTTCCCAGATTACCCCCAAACCCATACCTGCTAAAAATGTCTGATTGGTTAATTTATTAGGATTATTGGGAGCGTTCCACACCGTACCCGCATCCAAAAAAGGAGCTAATTGAAGTTTGGGATTTCCCGAAGCATCCCGCTGCAAAGTAATCCGATCCTCGATCGACAGTCGGAAGCCGTTATCGCCAGAACGCACATTTTGGCGGTAGCCGCGCAGAGATTGCCCGCCGCCAATTACAAATTGCTGCGAAGGTAACAAACTATTAGCAGAAAGTTGTAAGTCTGACTGCAAAATTAATAAATGTTTATCATTTAATCGCTGTACTCGCTGCACTTGACCCAGCCAACTCAAAAATTGTCCGTCAGGGACAGAACCTTCATTTTGAGTAGCATCAAACAAGCTTGTGCCGATCGTAAATTGCGATCGCAAAGCCCAAGCACCCTGGGGATCCCGCCGAATGTAGTCCTGTCCCAGCTTGATCGCAGTCGTAGTCGTGACACCATTGGAGTCAGGGCCCGAGCCAAATGGAGTCGGTACACCGGCGACAAAAGTTCTGCCTTTCTGATAAGTAAGACCGGCAGATAGGGCAAATTCTTCGATCGGCGTTCTCCGCAGCGGCTGGCGGTAACTAACTTCAAATAAATGCGATTTTCCCGAAATGTCAAAAGCATCAAAAGGTTCTTGTACTATACTGTTGCGGTTCGGCGCTGTCCTCAATTGCAACGTGCCGTTCATCGCATTTAGCGGCAAGCGATAGCTGAAATCGAAGACATCTGAATCGCCGAGCGATCGATAATAAGCACCCGCAAGTTCATCGCCATTTCCTGTGAGATTGCGGTGCCGCAAACTAACACCCAATCTTTCAGAACCGACGCTGGGAGGCGAATAATTGTCAATGCTGAAACTAGATTGAAATGGATTAGCTTCCGTAACTCTGACGATCAGAATGCTCTCTCCTTCGTTATCCCCAGCCCGCAGGCTGGCTTCTACATTGTCAAATAAAGGATCGACTCGCAGCAGCCGGAGTTGGTTTTCTAATGAAGCTGTACTTAAAGGCATTCGGGCACCGAGTCGAATCCGGCTGCGGATGTAACTTGGATGCAATCTTTTAGCTCCTTCTACCTCAATTCGAGTCAGCTTGCCTTCGATAACTTGAATTTTGACTACCCCTGCGGTGATAGTTTGGGGCGGCAAGACGGCTCTCGAAGTGATGTAGCCACGATTGAGGTAAATTTCGGTAATTTTGTCGGCGATTTGTTTGAGCTGTTCTAGCGTGGTAGAACGGCCCTCTAACGGCTTGACTAAGGCATTAATTTCGTCTTGGCTTAAAATTGTGCTGCCAACTACTTGAATTTTCTGCACCTGAATTACCTGATTCGGGAGCGGCAGGGGAACTGGGGACGGGCGCTCCGGCGCAACTGGTTGCGGTATTTGAGGAGGTTCTGGGGAAGGCTGCGGGGCCGGTTGCAAAAATCGATCGCGATTTGGATCTGGCTGAGTCGGTGGCGGGGGCAGGTTTGGAGGGGTATTTTGTGGGTTTTGGGCTAAAACATTGCTATGTAGCTGGTTAGGGAATATCGGTTCGCTGTCAACTAGATTTTGTGCTTCGGGTTCCGGGTGGGCATCACAACCAGTTTCATTAATTGTGGAACAGCGATCGGCCTGGTTGTCAAGAGGGTTGTTTTCGGCAAAATCCGGCAGTTGATTGAAGTTAGTTGCAGTTTCATCCTGCTTGATTTCGAGTTTTTGCAGTGCTAATACTCCGTTGGCCGGATCTGCTAAGTTGTCAGCGGCGGCGGGCAACTGAGAAATATCGTCCGTTTGGGATATAGCTTGATGGGCATCAAAGCAAGCAATGGGGAGCGCAGTTAGAAGTGAAATCCCCAACCGAAATATTGCAATATTTGCTCTCGGGCGCATAATTAATATTTTTGTAAAATAATTTTGCTTGCTGCTTGACTATGCAAGTTTACCATTTAGTATTGGGCGCAATTTGAACATAAAATTTTCAATAGTCCGGCTTTCCAGAGACAAGGGGACTGGGAGCATCTCAATTTTGCTATCGAAGTCGATCGATCTTTTAGATTTTAGATTTTAGATTTTAGATTTGGGGGATTGGGGGATTTAGTCGCGAGGATCGGGACTCTAGTAGCATCTGAAGTGCAGTCGCTTCAATAAAAATGCCCAGTTGCAACCTCCCAGATCCTCCTAGCGAATCCTTATGCTGGTCAGCGCAAAAATTTTAATTTATTGAGGACGATCGACCAAAAAACCCGAGACAGGCAAAAATCATCTGTGGCGCTGCCAAATACCGCGCGCGATCGCCACGGGTTTTTGGTACTTGCTGCACAAGTCGAATTATTTTTTGGCGATGGGTGTTAACTGACTGGGGATTAATGGTTCTCGGGCAATTTTGCCGAGTTCGACTGCACTCAACACTTCTGACCACTCGAACGCTAAACTGGCATCGCTGGGAGACTCCACGCGCAATTGAGCTAGAGCTGCCAGGTACTCGTACCAGAGACCTTGTTTGCCGAAGATGCTCAGCTTGGCGCGACCCTCGGGCGATCGATCCAACTCTGTTTTCAAGGTTGGGGCCACTGCGATGCGGTTTATCCACCCCGAAACGAGAACCTCATCTCTATAGTTTTTTGGGTTGCATTTGATAGTAAAGTACCATTGATAGTTTTTGCCAACTTCCAGGGCTGGCGAGTTGCCGTCGGAGCCGAGGTTGATGCTAACGATACCAGGACGGCTCGTTACCATCCGAAAACTTTTTTTGTATACCGTTTTGTCGCTTTCGTCTGCTAACTCAAACTGAACTGTTTTGTCGATGGCTACGGGAACGTAGTAGAAAAATGTCGGCTTTGCTGATATTGTTTGCCCCATAGTTGATTGGGGAATCAAGGCAGTTAAGGCATTTGTGGCAGTGCATTCTAAGCCGCGGGTTCCTCCCCCTTCCCGTCTTCCGGGTACTCCCTGCTCCGGCGGTTGAAAGTTATTCCACGTGCCTCCCAATTGCTGGTTGTTCGGTCTGCTTCCAGTTAGTTCCGGGGGTTGAACTGTTTGCCAGTTGAGTGGTAGCTGCGGTTGTGAGGGGCGGCGGACATTGTTACCGGGGCTGTTGAGAGCAAGAGCTGGTATTAAACTACCAACGGCAACTCCCTCTAGAGACAGAATTAAGGAAAGAGCACCGATGTTTAGAGCAGACTTCCAAGCCATGACGAACCTGCCTTCTAATGAACCTAGGAACTTAAACACACGATTTTATTCTACCCAAGGTTTTGACTGATCTAGTAATCTGTTGTACTTAATTTATATCTTCCAACAGATACGATTAGTTTGGCCCTTCTGAGCAAGATGGAATTCTGTGTCGCGTTTTTCAGTGGTAGCTTGGTAGTTATACTTACTTGCCTGCACGACAGCAGGTTGGGTTGAGCTTGTCAAAGCCAATGTTCAGAAAGACTAATATTCCGGTTTTTTTACTGCGATCGCAGGCTAAAAAGCGTCTTTTCGTAAAAAAACCGGTTGATGCGTCAGTTCAGGATATCAGGAACCTCGGCAATTTTGCTGATGAGCCTAAAGCGATCGGCTACAAGTGAGCAAATTAAGTTTTCTGTACAATACAATAGCGGCAAAAAAATTTAGCATGAATCTCGATTCACCTGTTCTCTCGGACAAACAGCCTTCGGGGCTGCGGATGGTAAGACCGATCGGGGTCTTGGCGCTGCACGGCATTACTTTTTTAGGAAATAGGTTATTCGCGGTCGATCGCACCGAAGGGCTACTATTGGAGATCGATCGAGAAACTGACAACACTACTGTTTTGAATCCTCATCAAACGGCTAAGTTTGCAGGCGCAACCGGGCTGGCGATTTGGGAAGATACTCTCTGGTTTTCGCGAGATGAGGATATTTGTTGCTGTCCGGGCGCAATTCGGGATGGGGCAATCGCTGAACTCAAACCGGAACATTTTGTTTCCCTTTCTTATCCCGCTGACGGGATTGCAGTTTGGAAATCTACGCTGTATGTGACTTGCCAGAGATTGGGCTATATTCTGGTTTTTGATGTAAAAACTGGTCGGGAAATTACTCGGTTTTATGCTCCCGGTATTGGGATAGAAAATATCACTGTCCGGGATGAGGAACTCTGGGTTTGCGACAAGACTGAGCAAACTGTTTACTGTTTGGAACGGGCAACTGGGGAGATTAAATTTAGCGTTTTGACTCCCTTTGAATGGCCTTCGGGTTTGGCTTTTCACAAAGATTCCCAGACGGGCGAAGAGGTTCTGTATGTGGCTTATGCCGGGGATGAACTTTATATTCGGGACGATCCGAATTCGGAAGATCCTTTTCAGTTGACGAAGCGCGATCGCACTTTTGTTCACCCTTTATCTTTTCACTACAATGAAGCCGAACGCTTCGCTCTGTCAAATGGTTTTTTGATGGAAATGTCCTATGTGGAGGAACTTTCTCCCCTGGATGAGGTAGAAATCGATAATTTGGAGTGGCGGATTGCTTTACCTTCGGACACTCACCGACAAAAGGTCAGGAAAATTACGCCGATTGGGATGCCTTTTACTGAGGAAATTCAGGAAGGGGAACGGGTGGCGGTGTTTAAGTTCGATCGCCTCCAGAAGGGGGAACGGCGAGTTTTTGGCTGGAAGGCGTTGTTAGAAGTGCGATCGATTAAGTATCAGTTGTCACCTCGGAATGTAGAAAAGATACCGCAACTATCGCCGGAGTTTGCAGCGAAGTATTTGGTGGACAATGATAATTTGGCGATGGATACGGAGATTGTGCGATCGGCTGCGGTGGCCTCCATTGGCACAGAAACTAATATTCTGAGGAAGTTACTGAGCATTCGCAATTTTGTTTACGACCAACTTTCTTACGGGATTAGACCTCACATTGACACTCCCGATATTGTACTGCGTCGCGGCGTCGGTTCTTGCGGCGAGTATGTGGGGTTGTTGTTGGCTTTGGCAAGGTTGAACGGAATTGCTTGTCGCACAATTGGGCGTTATAAGTGTCCGGCTTTTGCTGACAGAAAAGGTTTGCCGCTGGAACCCGATTTCAATCACGTTTGGCTGGAGTTTTACATTCCAGGTTTTGGCTGGGTGCCGATGGAATCTAATCCTGATGACATTCAAGACAGAGGCCCTTATCCTTTGCGGTTTTTTATGGGTTTAGCTTGGTATCACGTGGAAATTGGCAAGGGAATTCGCTTCCAAAGTCTCACCAGCGGGGGTCTGCCTTTGAAGAAGGAGGATGTTTCCGTGGGAAGTCTGGCCATTAATCATGTCCGGTTTACAATTTTGGAAGAGTTGTTTTAAGGAAGAGTTGACTGTTGACTGTTGACTGTTGACTGTTGACTGTTGACTGTTGGCAGTTGGCAGTTGATAGTTGACAGAGGGAAGACTCGGAGTATCTCACTTTTGTAAAAAAGCAATTTCTTTACAGTGCGAGCGTCCCCGCTCGCGAGTGTTAGATAGATCGTAGATCGCGAGTTCTTGAAGTGGTCGCACTATAAAATCAAAACTGAGATGCTTCCGGGAAGATTTTTCTCATCTCCCCCTCTCGGACTCTCCAAGTCTCCCTCTCACCCAATTCAAAACACGTCCGGTACAATAACCGTTATCAGGTTTGTAGTGAGGACTTTAGTCCGCAGAGTTTGATGAAGATTTCCATTCCTTGCTACAAACTAATTTTATTGGGGTTGTGCGATCGCACATAATCTCAAGTCTAAATCTCAAGTATAAGGCAAGCAGGAGGGGTTGTGGAATTTTCGATTGCTAATTTGCTGGTTTTGGTAGCCTTTGTGCTGTTGCTGACAGTGACTGGCGGGGTCGCTTATTTGACAGCAGTTGAATGGCGCGATCGCAGGCGCTTAGATAACGCCAAGCGTAAAAAATAGTCGCTATTTGCTGTTGACAAATTGCATTTTTCATGATAGTAAACAAGGCAACCCAAATAGGTCGCCTTTAGAGGTTTGTAGTGAGGACTTTAGTCCGCAGAAATTGATGCGGACTGAAGTCCTCACTACAAACCTATTTGATTTAGTAGGATTCACGGGCGGGACACCCGCGCCACAATCAACACACTTGAAGTCATTGGTTATTGGTTGTTGGTTATTGGTTATTGGTTATTGGTTATTGGTTATTGGTTATTGGTTGTGCATTTAAATTGTATCTTTAGGGCGGGCAAGATGCCCGCCCCACAAAAGTTTAACTTTATTCGGACGTGCAATTTAAATGCCTCGGAGCTGATTTGTCCTATGTTTCTTGTTAGTTGTTCGTTCTAATAACCAATAACCAGTAACTCATGCCCTATGCCCTATGCCCTATGCCCCATGCCCTATGCCCTAGTCAATTATCCACGCGCGAATCAGTTCGTTTACCTCTTCTGGTACTTCGTCGTGGGGACAGTGACCGGCTTTGATAAAGTGTTCTGTCAACTGCGGATAATGTTCGCGGAATTTGGCGCTTCTGTTGGTAGAATTCATCCACGGATCGCCCTCTCCCCACAGCATTAGCAGCGGGCAATTTAATTGACTCAACAATACGTCGATTTTTTCACCTTGGGGTGTTCGGAAGACGGAGGCGAATACTTTGGGTGCACCCCGATCGCACGAGGGTTGGTAAATTTCTTCTACTAATTGGTCTGTGACGGCGCTTTGGTCGAGATAAACTTTTTGTAGGGTTTTCCGAATTGTCGATCGCCCTCGTACGTATTGGAACAGCAGAAAACTTGCCCAATCTTGCTGGAATAAGGTTTTAGCTACGGTAGATATGGCTTTTTGCAAGGGCGGGGCTTCGGGTGCGGGCTGAGGTTCGCTGAAGGGGCCGGCGCTGTTGATTAAGATGAGTCCGGTGGCTGATTCGGGACGCTGGGCTGCTACGCACAAGGCGGCGTAGCCTCCGAGGGAGTTCCCGGCTAGTACGGCGGGCCGGCCGATGACGTTGGTGATGAAGTCGTGGAGTTGGTCGCGCCAGAGCTCGCCGCTGTACTGGATTTCGGGTTTTGCCGATCGCCCGAATCCGATCAGGTCGATCGCCCACACTTCAAATTCTTTGCTCAGCCCGCTGATATTTTTGCGCCAGTGGTCTGTGGATGCTCCAAAACCGTGAATTAACAGCAGGGGAGGGCGTTCGAGATGTCGATCGCTCGACCGCACATAGTATACTGAATGGCCCCGCCATTGCCAGTATGTGCCTGGAATGGGGGTTGCAGTGATGGCTGGGGTTGTTTGCATAATGTAAAGAAATAAGTATTTACTTTAACTATTGTATCGTGAGGTTCAGATTTATAAAGTTTTGCCAACGCGCTGGGGTTTTGCCAGTAAGGGATACGTCAAGTTGGTCGAGTTGGGCTAGTTCGGGCGATCGCACTCATAATCAATAAGTTTTGTAACAAATATTGATTTGGTAAAGGTCGCAGCAGTCGGATTTTCAGTATTCGATCGGCATTTTGGAAATATATCTGGTTTCGACTGCAACACACCTAGGTAAGATCCTTGCGATCTTTGGTACAAGTAGGAGATCTAGGCGATCGGGCCCAAGCTGTGGTGGTGGGAGTCGATCCCCATTGGCTAGGAGTCAAGGGATCGACTTTTTTGGACGGATTTCCGATCTTTTCAAGGTGGGGATCGTTTGGTAAGCGAGCTGTTGACGGCTTGGGATGCAGCGGGTTCAGCTTCAGTGCCCTAGCAAAAGCCGACCTCAAAAATCAGGATGCGGGTAGAAGTTATAAGTAAAATTACTGGGAGTTCTTGGCAAAAGTTTCTGAGAATCGCAGAATATTTTGTGATGTTCTTTGCTTTTCTTAACGGCTTTGATACTCTAAGATAGAAATAGAGCTGCGCCGCTCAATTAATGAGTATTTTGAATACTAGGGAGCCAACTATGCAGGGTGTGAACTTTATCCACCTGAAAGTTAGGGAGTTTTCTGAGTGATTGCTATCTCACCCCGTCCGGTCGTCGGACGCAATTGGATTACGATTAGCTTCGCTTCTACCCTATACCTTTGTCCTATTTTGGATCTGCTCCTAGCAGAGATTCCGCATCACTGGCAAGCGGAATTACGGTTGGGGCTTCAAGAAGCTTTGGTAAATGCAGCTAAGCATGGAAACAAGTTAGACCCCAGTAAAACTGTTGGAGTCCGTTTTTCGATCGTCCAAAACGAATATTGGTGGGTGATATCAGACGAAGGTTGTGGCTTTAAAGCACCTTGCGGTTGCGACCTTTATACCGATACTTGCGACAGTCTCATAGCAGAGGATGTTGCAGATAATTCTGCATTCCCCCATGTTGAACAAGAATGTGGTAGGGGGCTGTTTATCCTTTACCAAATATTCGATCGGGTTGAGTGGAATTCTCAAGGCACAGAGTTACGGCTGTGCAAAGAACTTCCCAGTCGCTACCGGCTGCCTCGCTTGCGCTAGAACTGATATTTGGCGACGTTTTTCAGATCAGCTCGACCTGCATTTTTTTTCGTTTCCTCGCTGAACCGAGGATGGAGAATTTTGAGTATCAGGCTATTGATAGTAGATGATAATGCAAAATGTGAGTTTTGAGTGAGAAAAGTATAAATCTTTTTTAGCTCGCAATCGCGCTGCTCGATCGAGCAGCGCGATTCTTTGAGTTTTGGACTCTAGTCAAATATTTAACTCAAGAGTCAAAATTATTTGCCGTGAGTCGGGCACGGAGGTGCACAGATCGATCGATCCAGCCATCCTGCTGCTTGGTTTAAGCGCGGCAGAGCTTCTTCGGGCTGATTTTTCAGCAAAAAGACCAAAGCGGCCGCGGCTTGCTCTCCGGCCCGGGCGGAACGGTTGGCTTTGAGGCGGTGCCAATCTCTTTCGGAAATGGCGAGGCGGGCTGCGAGGGCTTGAGCCAGTTCTACTGTGCTCAGCTCGTTGAGGTTGACAGTTTGGGTTGTTTGTGTAGTTTCAAGCATAGATGGCAATTATAGCTATTTGGCTGCGGTTTCTGAATTGAAAAAATATACTGCATATAATAACAAGTTAATTGGGAATTGTTTTTTTCAGTATTGTCGGGTTTGCAGATCGAAATGCCTCAACAGCCGTCAGAGTTAAATCGGGAAGATTCAGAAAATGAGTTTGTGCAGGCGATCGCAGCAGTGGAGCGATCGCTCGCAGCAGTCAAAGAGCGTTACACTCAGATTCAGTGCGATCGCCAGCGCCAAGCCGAACTCGGCAACCGGCGAGAAGATGTCCGCCAGTCTCTGCGCCAAAACCCATTACCGCAACTCAAGAAAGAATTGCGGGAAATTGAACAAGAACTGGAAACGATCGAGTTAAATTTAGAAAGCAGCCTGTTTTCTTGGGGAAGCATAAAACAACCTTTTTGGCAAGCGGTTCGCTTTGGGGGACTCGGTATTTTGCTCGGTTGGATTTTGAAATCCTATGTCGGTTGAATTATGTTAGGAGTTATGATTTTTTTTACCGCAGAGGGCGCAGAGGGCGCAGAGGAAGAGAAAAGAGAGAATTATGGTGCAAAATATTAAATAAACAGGATTGGATATGACAAATCAACGAATTGCAGCAATTTTGCGCGCCGGCGAACCAGACGAAACTGTAACCATTCAAGGCTGGGTTCGTACTAAACGCGAGTTAAAAGAATTTGCCTTTGTCGAAGTCAACGATGGTTCGGCGATGGCTAACTTGCAAGTAGTCATTAATGCTGATTTGCCCGACTTTGAAAATATACTCAAACAAATCAATACAGGTGCATCTGTAGAAGTTTCAGGAGTGCTGGTGGCATCTCCCGCGAAGGGACAGCGAATTGAGTTGAAAGCTTCACAAGTACAAGTTTACGGCGAAGCAGACCCGCAAACTTATCCGCTCCAGAAAAAGCGCCATTCCTTGGAATTTTTGCGGACAATCGCCCATTTGCGGCCGCGCACAAACACCCACGGCGCTGTTTTTCGAGTCCGCAATGCTTGTTCGGCGGCGGTACACCAATTTTTTCAAGAGCGCGGTTTTTTGTGGGTTCACACTCCGATTTTGGCTGCTAGCGACTGCGAAGGTGCGGGGGAAATGTTCGCCGTTACTAACTTCGATTTAAAGAATGTGCCGCGTACTGATTCGCAAGAAGTTGATTATGCGAAAGACTTTTTTGGGAAGCGCGCCTATTTAACAGTTAGCGGCCAGTTGGAAGCGGAAGTTATGGCAATGGCTTTCGGTAATGTTTACACTTTTGGCCCGACTTTCCGAGCGGAGAATTCCAATACTTCGCGGCATTTAGCTGAGTTTTGGATGATTGAACCGGAGATGGCTTTCTGCGATTTGCAGGGTAATATGGATTTGGCTGAGGCGTTTTTAAAGTACATTTTTAACTTTGTTTTGGAGCATTGTCCGGAGGATATGGAGTTTTTCAACGAGCGGATTGATAAGACTGTTTTGGCGACTGCTGAAAATATTATTAACAATCAGTTTGAGCGAATTACTTACACGGAGGCGATCGCACTTTTGGAAAAAGCTGACAAAAAGTTTGATTTTCCGGTAAGCTGGGGCTTAGATTTGCAATCGGAACACGAGCGCTATTTGGCTGAGGACTTGTTTAAAAAGCCGACTATTGTCAGCGATTATCCCGTCGGGATTAAAGCATTTTATATGCGCTTAAATGAGGACGAGAAAACGGTGCGAGCGATGGATGTTTTGGCTCCGAATATTGGGGAAATTATCGGCGGTTCGCAGCGGGAAGAACGGCTCGATGTGTTGGAGCGGCGCATGGACGCGCAGGGTATGAATAAGGAGGAGTTGTGGTGGTATTTGGATTTGCGCCGCTACGGTACTGTACCTCACGCTGGCTTTGGTTTGGGGTTTGAACGGTTGGTGCAGTTTATGACTGGGATGGGGAATATTCGGGATGTAATTCCGTTTCCGAGAGCACCTTTGACTATTGATTTTTAGATGCAGACGGCGGTTGAAACCGCGCCTACAAAAACAAAGTCCGCCTCCGCGGACTGAAGACAATAACATAATCTTCACAGCGCGTTATTTAACCCCTCTGAGCTCGGGTTTGGTCTGTATAGACGCGGTTTCAACCGCGAGCGTCTTCTTTTCCCATCTCAAATCTAAAATCTAACATGGTATAGGCTCATGGTTCTTCAAATTCCGTCGAGTTCCAAAGCACCAACTGTCACCTGGGAAGCCCTACCAGCCGACTTTATTTTACCGGACGATCCTGTGGAAAATATTCAACAACCGCCCCTTGCTGCCTCTCTCACCGATGCTCTGGGGGCCGCCGGACTTATTGGACTCGCCCTAATTGGTTCCAATTTTGGACTGGTAGCGACTATCAATCAGAAAACTGTAGTTAAAGCACCCGATTGGTTTTACGTGCCACAAGTGCATCCAGTTGCTGAGGGGACGATTCGCCGCAGCTACACGCCGAATCTGGAGGGTGCGCCGATATCGGTGGTGATGGAGTTTTTGTCTAATGAAGATTACGGCGAATTGTCTGTGCGATCGACTCCTCCCTACGGCAAGCTCTACTTCTACGAGCAGATTCTGCAAGTGCCTACCTATGTTACCTACGACCCCTACGAGCCCAAGCTGGAAGTGCGCTATCTGCAAAATGGGCGCTATGAAAAGCAGGCTGCTGATGCACAGGGACGGGTGCGGATTCCAGAGTTAGATTTATGGCTGGGGATTTGGCGGGGGGAACGTTTGGGACAAACTATGAATTGGCTGCGCTGGTGGGATGAAGCTGGAAATTTGCTGCTGTGGAGTTCGGAACAGGCCCAACAGGAACGCCTGCTGGCCCAACAGGAACGCCAGCGGGCGGAGGTATTGGCGGCAAAGTTGCGGGAGTTGGGTGTCGATCCCGATCGGCTGACATGAATCGGGCGATCGGGCCGCTACTCAATCCAAATTGACCCTACGGCGCTTCAAACCCAGCCTTACTGCTTGAATGCGATCGGGTTCAAATTGGTATTATAGCAATCCTTGCAGGAGTCGTAAAATTTTTACCCCTCCCCAACCCTCCTCGAACCCGCGGGGAGGGAGTAAGAAATTCACAAATGATTTAGGATTGCTATATAGCCCGATCGCCTACCGACTCAGTATTAATTATAGTAGCTAGATCGGGGGAAAGAAAGAGATCGGGAAATAGTAAAGTTTCTAAATAGTGAAACTTTATTCCATAAAGTTTTTTAATTTCTTGGATTTGTCCAAGAATCTGCTCCTTGTTGATACTCTGATTGCTTTTGATTCCCACAATCATTATATTCTTACTCGTATGTTCAGCCGCTATAAACTCAAAAACCTTGGTTTTGTAGCCAGACAATTCAAGTAAAAGCGCTCTTAATCCATCAGTCACTATTTCCGATTGCCTCTCTAGCAAAATGCCAGACTTCAGCAGATCCTTCAAAACCATATTCGGATGAATTTGTTTCCTAACTTGCTTGTGACAGCATGGTGCTAGGATAATCAAAGAAGAATCAGATTGTATCCCTTTATAAATTGCATCATCTGTTGCAGTATCACACGCATGAAGTGCGATGGTTATGTCTGATTTTTCTGCGCTATAGTTACTGATATTGCCTTGTTTGAAATGTAAATTTTTAAACTCAACTGATTGGGCGACAGAGTTACAA
Organism: Microcoleus sp. PH2017_24_DOB_U_A; assembly: GCF_020738205.1. Lineage (NCBI taxonomy): Bacteria > Bacillati > Cyanobacteriota > Cyanophyceae > Oscillatoriales > Microcoleaceae > Microcoleus > Microcoleus sp. PH2017_24_DOB_U_A. Next base: position 36,944 of record NZ_JAEQCT010000030.1, on the reverse strand, counting down.
AAATCCACTAAATGGATTCTGCTTTCTATACCAATAACTGATGCTTCTTTGTCTAAAATATTGTTCAGAAAATCATAGATTGCGAATGTTAAGTATCCTTTGCCTGAACCCATGTCAACTACAGAGATATGACTTTTCGCTGCCAATCCTGATGATTCAATTAAGCTATTTATAATTTCTACAAACTTATTTATCTGTCTAAACTTATCTTCCATTGTTTTTACGATATTACCTTGACTGTTGGTAATACCTAATGCTGTGAGATATAAATTGTTTTCTGATTGAATATACCGTTTTTTATTGCGATCGTGTTCCTGCGGAACCGTATCAACAGGATTGGTGAAAGTAGGCTTAATAAATTTAAGTTTTGGTTTTTTATCTTTGCCATATTCAAGTTGGACATCCTGCGTCAGCGAGAATAATCTAATACTCATAAATTCACTTCCCGTCAGGGTTTTGATTAAATTTATTCCCTCTGCAATTAGGTAATTTTTTACTATTTCCTTAGTTTTGTAGCTATAGGTAAAAGAAAGTTTTATGCTGGATTTTAATTGTACGCTTCTCACAATGATTTTAGTTAAGCCGTCTTCTTTTCCTCGATATTTTCCTAAAGTTAATCTGATAAATTCTTGATTTTCTATACTAGAACCTAGAATTAACTCGAATTGCTCTTGCGTGTTGATATTCATTATATTATTTAGTAGCGGTAGCGTGCGTTGCCATCGAAAATTTACAAATTAGATCCACAATCTCGCAGTGACGCACCACACAATAGTCTGGTGCGTCACACGAATCATCGATTAGAACTCTTGCAAAAATCCAACGCACCCCACCCCAACCCTCCCCTTATTAAGGGGAGGGAGCAAGATTATTCTTGTTTCCCCCCCGCGGGAGGGGGGACTAAGGGGGGTAAATTTGACTTTTGCAAGAGGTATATTAAGTCGCCGACGGAATGGTGATATCAACAGATTGCACTTTTACAGAAGTTCCTAAGCTCGATAACGGCGGTTGAATTCCCGCAGTATTTCCCACTACTAATGTTACCAAATTCTCCGGTTTCAAGTAAGTCTTAGCTACACGCTGCACGTCGGCAATTGTGGCTGCTTCGACGCTGCGGCGGTACCGAAAAATGAAATCTTCGGGATAACCGTAGTATTCGTAGCGCATTAGTCGCGACAATGTTTGACTGGGATTTTCAAATTTGAAGATGAAAGAATTGAGGGTGGAATCTTTAGCAAAAGCTAATTCTTCGGCGGTAATTGGTTCGGTGCGGATTCGATCGATCTCAGCGCGGATTGCTTTGATAAACGGTACTGTCGCGTCCGATCGCGTTTGGCCTCCAGCCACAAACGTCCCTGGATAGTCAAATCTCGGACTCCAAGCCGCGTAAACACTGTAGGCTAAGCCTTGGCGCGATCGCACATTATTGAACAAACGCCCGCCAAAACCGTTCATAACCCCATTCATCACGTCCAAAGCACCGTAATCTGGGCTGTTCAACATCCCGCCCAAATGCCCCATCTGCACGTAACTTTGACTCAATTGCGGTTGATTTACCAAAAATATGCCGCCTTGATTCGCCGGCGTTACCGCTGGTAGCGCAGGCATTTCTGCACTTTTAGTCGGTACCCAGTTGCCGAATTTTTGCTCCACGAGCGATCGCATTTTAGCCGTATCAAAATCGCCAGAAATACCCAAAATCATATTCTTCGGGTGGAAATACTTCTGGTAGAAACCCACCAAATCGTCGCGGGAAATATTGGCAATAGTCTTGTATTCTGCTGTGCGCGCGTAGGGACTGCGATCGCCATAAATCAACTTTTGAAACTCGCGGCCCGTAATATCGTTAGGATCGTCGTTGCGACGGGCGATGCCACCTTGCTCTTGATTCTTAGCTAAATCCAACTTTTCCTTAGCAAAAATTGGCTCCCGAATCACTTCAGCAAACAAGTCAAATACAGGTTCCACATCTTCAGCTAAAGCACTAAAATTAGCGTTCCCAGAAGCAACATCAATCCCCGTTTCTACAGAAGCTGCCCGCTGTTCTAGCAACTGATTTAATTCATCAGCCGTATGGCGACTCGTGCCACCAGTTCGCATCACTTCTCCCGTCAAACCTCCCAATCCAATTTTATCAGCAGGTTCAAAACGATCGCCCGTGCGAAATAGCGCCGTTCCCCCAACTAACGGGAGTTCTCTATCTTCCATCAGATACACGCGGATGCCATTTTTTAGCTCGAACCGAGTGTATTTAGGCAGTTTGATTTCTGGCACCGACGGGAATTTTAATTCATCGTAGTGCTTCGGCCCAGCCGCTAGGGAAGGTAACAAATTAAACGTGCCAAGTGAAACAGTAAAAAAGCAAAGTGCCAGCAGAAATAACTTCACTTTTTTCAGTCTCAATCTAGTCCTTTTCATTATTGCTCCTAATTTTCATCTATTGACCATTGGACGAGGCAGAGCCTCGGGATATGCGTTCCCAGGCAGAGCATGGAAACCAGTAAATCTCGCTTTTGTCCGAGGCCAGATCCCCCTAAATCCCCCTTAAAAAGGGGGACTTTGAGAATACTCCTGTCCCCCCCCCTTCTTAAGGGGGGCTAGGGGGGATCTAGACCTAATCGCCAGACAGAATATCGGCACTAGGTTTCAGCTTAAGTTGACACCAATGCCCTCTTCCTTCTTCCTTCTTCCCTCTTCCTTCTTCCCTCTTCTTACAGCGACAAAAGCTTGCCAATCGTGCGATTTTCCGGGCGGAAAGTTGCCTTGGCTACTCGCTGAATGTCAGCGGGAGCAACAGCAGCGATCGCATCCAATTGCTTAAACAGATTTTTCCACGAACCAGTTTTCACTTGATAGTCCAGCAGCGAAAATGCCATGCCCATATTAGAATTGAGCGATCGCAATAAACCAGCCCTCGCCTGAGTCTTCACCCGTTCCAACTCCAAAGCAGACACCGGATCAGTTTTTAGGCGATCGATTTCCTTACTCAAAGCCACCGCCACCTCATCAACCGTCTTACCCGGAGCAGTTTGAGCGTAAAACAGCATCAAATTCGGGTACTTTTCCCCCGGATAACCGCTAAAACCTTGAGCAGCTAGCGCCAATTGCTGTTGTTCAACCAAAGACTTATAAAGCCGAGAAGTGCGGCCGCTGCTGAGTAAAGAACCAATGATTTCATAAACCGCATTGTCAGGATGATTCATCGCCGGCCTGTGGTATCCTTCCAAATACCAAGGTTGAGTTTTTAACTTCAGCGTCACTTCCTTCGTTTGTGTTTGCGGAGGCTCCACAATTTGCAATTCAGGAGGTGCTGGTTTCGCCTTGTAGCGGCCGAAATAAATTTGAGCAAGACGCTTCACCTCCGCAGCTTTAACGTCTCCTACCACCGCCACAGTCAGCTTGCTGGGGATATAGTGACTATCGAAAAAATTCTGCACCTGGCTGCGGGTGAGGTTCTTAATATCTTCAGTGTAGCCAATCACCGGGCGACGGTAAGGATGAACAGAGAAAGCTTTGTCAGCAAAAACTTCGACCATTTGCCCGATCGCCGAATTCTCAGTTCGCAGCCTCCGTTCTTCTAAAATTACCTGTTTTTCCTTGTAAAATTCCCGAAAAACAGGCTCTAAAAAACGCTCGGATTCTAGCGACATCCACAGCTCTAACTTGTTAGCGGGGAGACTGTAAAAATACATAGTCGAGTCGATAGAAGTAGCGGCATTTAGTCCAACTCCGCCTGCTTGTTCGACAATTTTACCGAATTCATTGCGCTTGACAAATTGCAAAGCTTCGGATTCAACCTTGTCAAATTCTGCTTTGAATTTGGCGATTTCTTCAGTTTTGCCGATCGCCTTCGCTGCTTGCATTTGCTCGAAGAGTTTATCTTGTTTTTCTAGCAGCGGCTTTTCGGCTTTGTAGTCGGTTGTGCCGATTTTGGGCGTACCTTTAAAAGCTAAATGTTCCAGGTAGTGGGCGACTCCAGTTTGACCCTCTGGTTCGTTGGCGCCTCCCACGTCGGCGTGAATCAGAAACGATGCTACCGGGGATCTGGGCCTTTCGAGCACCACGAATGTCATGCCATTGTCGAGCTTAAATTCGGTGACTTGCTTGATTACGCGATCGAGCGACGGTTGCACAGACACTAATTGCGAGCCGCTAGCGGGGTTCTCGCGAGCGAGGGCGATTTCGGGGGAAATTCCCCACCACAGCAGCACAGCGGCGAGTAGGGAGGCAATGAATCGAGTTTTGGGTTTGGGCGATTCCCTAAGGGATCGCTTCGCCGCGCGTGGTTTTTGGAACTGCGGGATCATTCGATTTTAGATTTTAGATTTTAGATTTTGGATTGTCAAACCTGAGGTTTGTGCCGAATACAAGAGATTCTTGTTTAAGGATAAAGATTTTTTGAGGCATAAGCGATCTGTTGCGCCACAGATGTTAGGCTGATACAGCAAATCTCAAAAAGGGTCATTCGATTTTAGATTTTAGATTTTGGATTTTGGATTGTCAAACGGCAAGAAGTTTATGCCGAATAACAAGAGATGCTTTTTAAGCATAAAGATTTTTGGGGGCATAAGCGATCTGTTGCGCCACTTCCAGTTTAAGATTAAAGTCGCGCACTACTTAAAACTTAACATTATTTCGCCCGCCCGCCCCAAACCCGCAGTTCCAAGTGCATGAACCTAATCAAACGTAAAATACGGCTCGCTTAAAAGCTTGCTGTGTATGTCTTCCTCCTTCTTCCTTCTTTCTTCTTCCTTCTTCCTTCTACTTAAATCGCCAATTACCCATTCCAAAGCCATGCGAATTTTTAATCAGTCTCCTCCTTCAGAAACAGAAACCAAGAAACGAATTTTACAAGCAGCTCAGCGGTTATTTGCCCGCAGCGGATACGACGGTACGACAACTCGGGATTTAGCAGCGGCGGCGGGGGTGGCGGAGGGTACGCTATTTCGGCATTTTGATAATAAAAAAGCGATTTTGGTTGAGGTGGCGACGGAAGGATGGGTGGAGTTGCTGACAGATTTGCTGACGGAATTGAGCGAGATGGGTAGTTACAAAGCAGTGGCTCAAGTGATGCGGAGGCGGATGCTAAATATCCGCGAGAATAGCGATATGATGCGGGTATGTTTTTTGGAGGCGCAGTTTCATCCCGATTTGCGCGACAAAATTCAGTTGGAAGTCATCGGAAAAATGAGTATTGTGGCTGAGGCTTTTTTTGAAACGGCGATGGAAAAAGGAGTTTATCGGAAGATGAATCCAAAAATTGTCGCTCAAGTATTTTTGGGAATGTTTGCCGTCGCCGGTTTCAGTCAGAATACAATTATGGAGCCGAATGCTTCCCCGCAGGAAATGCAGGAAATGGCGGAAGGATTGGCAGAGATTTTTCTGAATGGGGTTTTAGTTAAGGATTAGTCAGTTGGCAGTGGTTAGTTGTTAGTGGTTAGTGGTTAGTGGTTAGTGGTTAGTTGTCAGTTGTCAGTTGTCAGTTGTCAGTTGTCATTAGCGCGATCGTCCCCGCTCGCGAACGTCATTAGCGCGATCGTCCCCGCTCGCGAACGTTATTAGCGCGATCGTCCCCGCTCGCGAACGTCATTAATCATTGGTCATTAGTAGTTCGGTTTTTTTCCTTCTTTATTCTTCCACGCATTTGTTAAATCCGTCGAGCGAATCCTTTGCCTAACTTTCTTCTACCTTATGGAAAAAATCTTAGACTATTCTATTAGGCCGCTAACGCAGGAAGACGAGCCTTTTTTGTGGCAAATGCTGTACGAAGCGGCGCACATGGCAGAAGAAGGTGAATCAACGGTGGAAGCTGTTGTGAATCATCCTTTAATTGCGAAATATGTCAAGCATTGGGGACGTGCAGGCGATATGGGCTTCCTAGCAATTGAATTGAACAGCAGCCAGCCAGTAGGAGCGGCGTGGCTGCGTTTATTTCCAGGGGATGACAAGGGATTTGGCTGGATTGACGATACTATCCCGGAATTGGCGATCGCGGTTCTTCCAGAATACACAAATCAGGGTGTAGGAACTCAATTGCTGGCTCATTTGTTGCCAGCAGCCAAAGCATCTTATCCAGCGGTATCCCTGAGTGTCAGAAGCTCAAATCGGGCCCTGAATTTGTACGAGCGATCGGGATTTAAAGTAATTGAGGGAAGCGAGATAATTAACCGCACAGCCGGGACATCATTGACTATGAAAATAGATTTTGATTGAGTAAATTATTACTCATCGTTAAACTCGTACATTTGCCGTGCCCAATTATCCCGATTTTCCTGCCATTCATCAATAAATGCTTCCCAAGTTGTATTGCTTTCTAGTTCCAGCAATAAACTTGATACTTCTTCAAGAGTCGATGCTGCTTGACATTCTTCTACCCAACTTTCCCGGCGCCGTTTCCATTGATTTTGCACCGCTTCCCACTCGATGTCTGATTCCAATTCAACTAGAAATTTTGCTAACTGTGACGGATCGACTGCTGCTTGCACGTCGCTCACCCAACTGTCGCGACGTTCTTTCCATTCTTGCGTCACTGCTTCCCATGCGAGGTTGCTTTCAAACTCTAACAGTAATTGGTTCAGTTCTACCATATTAAATGTTTAATTGTTTGCAGTTTGTGCTAAGGTGATTATACAAAAAAAATCAACAAAGAGTGTTAAAAAAATTTTAAGATTGCAGTGTCAGTGAAACTACGGAATATATATCAATACGGTTAACTTAAGAGATGACAACAGGGAAAACTCATGAAAAATATACATTGCGATTGCTTCGTTCCTCGCAATGACCATCTTAAGTGAACCGTATTGGAATATATATAATTGCATAATGAGCGATGAATTTAGGTTAGATAGGCTAGATATTCCCAGGAGTTGGAATCGCGGGACAGGCGACTGGACGGGAGTGGCGGCTGCGATGCAGAGAGGGGAAACTGTAGAAGTAATTCAAGAAGTTGGTTCGACTTTGTGGCGAAACAGTCTGCCGGAAAAACATTGTTTGTATTGGGATGGGGAAAATATATCACCTATCAAAGGGCGAATTTGGATTAGTTTTACTCAGAGAAGATTTGCGCCGGAATCTGTTTTGCCGAAGGTTCAGTGGCATCCGAGAGTGTTGTGGGTAGGGATAGGTTGCAAGGCCCGAACTTCGCGAGAATTAATCGAAACTGCGATTCAAAGTGTCTGTCGCAGTTATCATTTAGCGGAAAGTGCGATCGCAGGTATTGCTACAATAGACACTAAAGCAGGCGAAATCGGCTTGCTGGAACTTTGTCGATCGCGAAATTGGCCGTTAAAAACCTTTGCGGCTGATGTTTTAAGTTCCGTTGAAGTCCCCAATCCTTCAGATGTTGCAGCGAAAGAAGTCGGAACGCCCAGCGTAGCAGAAGCCAGTGCACTTTGCGCGATCGAACCAACAGATTACACAATTATCAGCAACAGGCAAGATGCCTGTTCCACAATTATTAGCAACAGGCAAGATGCCTGTTCCACAAAGAGTGAATATTCTGCTTGTGGGGTGGGCATCCTGCCCGCCCATAACAGGCTTTTAGTGCCAAAAAAAATATTTTCCACTAAAAATCCCCTCCCTTTACAAGGGGGGGTTAGGGGGGGTTCTGCGGTAACTGTAGCCGTTGCAGTTTGCCCGATCGACTATCCAGGATAATATCTTACTGCTCGACACCGGTATTCACAAATCGGCCAATCAGCCCAGAAACCAACGACAACACAATTGAACCGAACAAAGCAGGCCAAAAACCGTTAATCGCAAAACCGATACTGAAAGCACCAGCCAACCACGAAGCCAAGGAAAGCGAAATCGCATTCACCACAAACAAAAACAAACCTAAAGTCAGAATGCTGAAAGGCAGCGTCAGCAATGTAATAATCGGCCTGACAACCGCGTTTACAAATCCGATAACTACAGCAGCCAGCATCGCCGCCGGAAAGCTCGTCACCGCAATACCTGGTACAATGTTAGCGGTAATCACCAGCGAAACGGCCGCTACTATCCAAGTTAAGAAAAAACTTAGCATATCTTTTTTTCATCTCCATCACTATTAATTAAGATTGTAGCTGTTTAGGCGATCGACCAAAGTTCGGGATACACTACCAAATACCCACCTTGCGACCACATCAGATTTATGAAACTCCGGCAACTAGCAGCATTCCTATTGGCGCTAACCATCTTCATCCTGCCGCGCGCAGCCCAAGCTCAATCTAAATATTACCCACCGCCGCTGTCCTTTAGCAATGCCGAACTGACCAGACGCGATTTTTCTGGCCAAACACTGCGCGCCGCTGAGTTTTCTAACGCTAATATGGACTTAACTAATTTTTCTAATGCCGATTTGCGGGGAGCAATCATGAGCGCTTCGGTGATGACTCAGGCGAATTTACACGGCGCAAATTTAACTAATGCCATGATAGATCAAATTAAATTTACTAAGGCTGATTTAAGCGATGCCATTTTAGTCGAAACAATTTTGTTGCGTTCTACTTTTGATGAAGCTGATATTACTGGTGCTGATTTTACTGATGCAATTATGGATGGCGCACAAGTTAAAGAATTGTGCAGTAAAGCCAGCGGAATTAATTCTCAAACTGGGATTTCCACTCGCGATTCCTTGGGATGTCGTTGATTTATTTTATAATCCCATTATTTCAATTTGTGGAACAGAAGGTACGTAGTTGGGCTTTAGCCCTGTTTAATATATACGCCTAAAGAGGGCTGAAGCCCAACTACGTACCTATTTTTATACAGAAGGTACGTTGTTGGGCTTTAGCCCTGTTTAATATATACGCCTAAAGAGGGCTGAAGCCCAACTACGTACCTATTTTTATGATAATAAAACCACTCTGGGGAAAGCTTGTTCCGGGCGGGCTAGAAGCCCTCCCCACAAGTAATAAACAGACAAAATTAATGTGATTGTGGAACAGGCAGGAAAGCCTGTTCCTGACAGCTCAAAACAGATTTATTAAGGCTTGGCTTTTTTCTGAGCAGCCTGATAATGTTCAGTCATCAACTGATTAACTTCTGGATTGTAAATCCGCAGATAATTCCAGTAATTCTCAAACACCGATTTCACATATCCTTTCGTTTCAGGAAACGGAATCTTTTCCGCAAAAGCATCCGGATCGCTAAAACTAAACCTCTTCAACCAATCTGCTACCGCATTCGGCCCTGCATTGTAACTCGCCACAGCTAACATCGAATTATTCTTGTACTCGTCGTGAGTATGATCCAAATACCAAGTTCCGAGTTTAATATTGTCGTCCACATTCTCCAGTGAATACTTTTTGAGGTTAATTTTTGCTGCTACCCAAGTAGCCGTTTCAGGCATTACCTGCATTAAACCAGTGGCGCCAACTGCTGATTTAATTCCGGGCATAAACCGCGATTCTTGCCGGATTAATGCTGTCACTAAAACAGGATTTATTTTCCGTTCTTGCGACCATTTCGTAATGTTTTCTAAGTACGGAAAAGGATAAAGGGCTTGCCAATAAGCTGGCTGCTGTCTGAGTGCTTGGTATTGGGTTCTATCATCGGGTTTGTCGCGCTGGCGCAAACTCCCCACCATCCACAAACCGTCTAAATTGTCTCCGACTCCAATTCGCATTAAACCGTCGGTAAACTGTTCGGCTATAGTTGGTTCGACGCGGTTGGTAAATTCTATTTGCCACAACGTCCAAGCATCTCTATCTTGACCTAATTGATACAGTTCTTTTAATGCAGGAGATCCGGCGGTTGGTTCGGGGCGCTGAGGCTGTTGCACTACCTTGGGAGATAAGTCTCGGACTGTGGTAAAGTCGCCTACTGGCCAGCCGAGAAATACTGCCGATCGCCATGCGAAATATGATTCTGGATAGCGTACAATGGTGTACTCAAAGGATGTCTTGGCATCCTGTTCGCGGCCGAGTTGCTTTGCCCATTTGCCGACCCAAAATGCTGCTTCTGGTGCTTGTTCGCTGTCGGGATTATGGGTGGTTAATTCCCTCGCCCACTGCCAAGCTGATTTTAAATCTCCGCCTTTGGCATACTGTTGGGCGATCGCCCAACGCAATTCGGCTGCTGTATCAGAATTGTTGTATTTTGTCAATAGCAACTTGCGGGTTTGTGAGGCGGATTCACCGCTACCTGCTTTGTCGAGAAGTTTGGATTTATCTAGCAAAGCTTCGGGGGCACGATCGGGGAATTTGCCGATCGCGCGATCGAGATACACGATCGCATCCTTGGGCTCGCTCAGCCGTGACAGCCGGATTAAACCCATACCAGTATCTTCGTCATTGGGGAAATCCCGCACTAATTCTTGATAGGCAATTCTCGATTCCGGGATTTTACCGTCTAGCCACAAACCGCGAGCTTTGCGGTAAACATTTTTGGCGGTGCGGGGAGCTTTTCCGTAAGCAATCGCTCCTTTGCCGTAATCCTGTTTTTCCCAATAGCCAAAGGCAATTTCTTCCCAATCTTCGGGTTTCAAAGTGGCGCTGTTTTGCTGCGCCAGTTGTTCTAATAATGTACCGTAATCTTTGACATAATGACCGTGCTTTGCTACTAGCAGCATTAACTCGGGCTGATTGGGATTTTCTTTTAACTTCTTCCGGGCTATTTCTACACTGCGCGGATGTGCGGGAAATTCAGTAATTGCTTGCTTCCAATATTCTGGTTTCGACTTGCCTATAACATATAATGCTTCGGCAGATACTGGATCGCTAGAATAGTTTTTAAGCAGTTCTTCCCAAGCTTTTTGTGCTTTGCCTTTGTCGCCGCTCAATTCGTAAGCTTGCGCGCGTTTGAGGGCAATTTGAGCAGCTAAAACTGGATATTCTTGCTCTAAATTTTCCAGTAATTTTAATGCTTTGGTGGCATTTCCTTGCTGGATTAAATCGCTGGCAAGTAAGTAGCGGGCGCGGCTTTGAGGGGAGATTTGCTGCTTGTCGTTTGAATTCTCAGATCGATCGCCCGCGAGTTCGACTAATTTTGCCGATCGCTCATTGGGTGACAGCGATACCAACATTTTGACTTCAGAGGCGGAATTCGCTGCATCCCGAGGCCGCTGAGCCTTCTGGAAGGGGCCGACACCCATCCATTTCGCCGCACCAACCACAGAGGCGATCGCCATTATGCAAACTGAAACGCCAATTAAAACAGAAACTCGGGTTTTTCGTCGCTTTAGCATGGGAAAATTTAAGAAAATAACAATAGAAAATCGATCGCCAGCGGACTTGGCTGATATCGTACCAGAATTTATTTAGATGTGTAGCGGAGAATTTAGGCGATAGATTTATTTACTCGATCGAAGGAAAAACGACAAACCAGCAAGGACAAAGTACAATCAAAAATCTAAAATCTAAACTGTAAATCAAAACATGGAATTTCTAGTCACCGATACGCTCCCCTCTGCTTGGACGGGAGATGCCCTGGCAATTGGTCTATTTGAGGACGCTCTCTCGATCGCCGGCGACTTGGCACAATTAGATGAAAAGCTTGCAGGCACGTTGAAAGAGCTGCTAATGGAAGTAGATTTTAAGGGCAAAGCGGGCCAGAGTGCGATCGCCCGTGTCGGCGGCAATAGTCCGATTCGCAAAATTGCGATCGTCGGTTTGGGGAAAGCCGCAGACTTAAAATTAGAAACCGTGCGGCAAGCTGCGGGCGCGTGCGCCAAGTTAGCCAAAAAGGAGAAATGCAAAACCCTCGGAATTAGCCTTCCGGTGTGGCAAAGTGCGCCGGATGTTACAGCAAGTGCGATCGCCGAAGGTGTGGAACTCTCGCTGAATCAAGACAACCGTTTCAAATCGGAACCCGACGAGAAAAGCCCGCAAGTAGAACAAATTCATTTACTCGGTTTCGCCGGTACCGAAAGTGCGATCGCCCGCGCCCGCCAAATCACTGCCGGAGTTATTTTAGCACGGGAATTAGTCGCAGCACCTGCCAATTATGTCACCCCGATTACCATGGCCGAAACCGCTCAAAGTCTAGCAGCAGAATGCGGTTTAGAATTAGAAATATTAGAGCAAGAAGATTGCGAAAAACTAGGCATGGGAGCCTTTCTCGGCGTTGCCAAAGCATCCGACTTGCCGCCGAAATTCATCCACCTGACTTACAAACCCGCAGGCACACCCCGCCGCAAAATTGCGATCGTCGGCAAAGGATTAACCTTTGATTCCGGCGGTTTGAACATCAAAGGTGTCGGCAGCGGTATTGAAATGATGAAAATAGATATGGGCGGTGCCGCTGCTACCTTGGGAGCCGCAAAGGCGATCGGACACATCAAACCAGATGTCGAAGTTCACTTTATCAGTGCCGTCACCGAAAACATGATCAGCGGCCACGCCATGCGCCCTGGAGACATCCTTACAGCTTCCAACGGCAAAACAATTGAAGTCAACAATACCGACGCCGAAGGTCGTTTAACCCTCGCTGATGCTTTGGTATTTGCTGATAAGTTGGGAGTTGACGTAATTGTCGATTTAGCCACTCTCACTGGCGCCTGCGTCATTGCTTTGGGCGAAGATATCGCCGGTTTGTGGAGTCCTCAAGATAGTGTCGCAGCCGAAATAGTCGCGGCTTCTGAATTGGCAGGTGAAAAGTTTTGGCGAATGCCGATGGAAGAGAAGTATTTTGATGGCTTGAAGGCTTTGCACGCTGACATGAAAAATACAGGGCCTCGTTACGGCGGTTCGATTACGGCGGCGCTATTTTTGAAGCAGTTTGTTAAGGACACTCCTTGGGCACATTTAGATATTGCTGGCCCAGTTTGGAGCGACAAGGAAAACGGTTATAACGGCGCTGGAGCAACTGGTTTTGGAGTTCGGACTCTGGTGCATTTGGTGCTTGGTGGTGCTTAATTAACTGTGGATTGGCTAGCGCAAAAATAGAGATTTTTGCTGCTGGCAATCTGGGTCATAGCAATCCTAAATCATTTGTGAATTTGTAACTCCCTCCCCGCAATTTCGGGGAGGAAGTCAGGGCCGTTTGGTTGTCGTCTTAGGTACGTAGTTGCGCTTCAGCGCTCTTCATAATCTCAGCAAAAAGCGCTATTATTTATTATCATCTTAGGTACGTAGTTGCGCTTCAGCGCTCTTAACAATCCCAGCAAAAAGCGCTATTATTTATTATCATCCTAGGTACGTAGTTGCGCTTCAGCGCTCTTAACAATCCCAGCAAAAAGTGCTATTATTTATTATCATCCTAGGTACGTAGTTGCGCTTCAGCGCTCTTAACAATCCCAGCAAAAAGCGCTATTATTGATTATCATCCTAGGTACGTAGTTGCGCTTCAGCGCTCTTCATGATCTAAACAAAAAGCGCTAAGTTCGCAACTACGTATTTGCGTTCATCTCATTTAGGCAAGGGCGAAGCATTTCGGTACATAATTTATAGCCTTTCTCAAAAAGATGAGGTATAACTGACAGCTCATATAACTACTAAACTCACAGGGCTAAAGCCCAACAACATACCTTATCTTTCTGAAAACCGCTATATCGAAAATTATTCTAGAAGCACCAGGGATCGGAAACACTGCGCGCGATTATTTTTACTCCCAGAAACTTCAGTCAGCTTACAGGAACTACCAATTGCCTTTTTCCCCATTACCACCCTTTGATATCGTTTCCGGTTGCATCGGTATTGTTTAAACCGTCAACTGTCAACTATCACAGGGCAACTGTCAACTGTCAACTGTCAGCCGAAGCTATACAGTTTTGACATTCCATGCAAAAATAGCTGTTTCATAAAAAATGAAAAAAGTATATAATTATGTAAACATTTTTCAGCCACCGAAATCAAATAATTATATTTGATGGATTTGGATTGCTGCAAATAACTTTTTTCTTGAAATTTATGCAAGAATTATTAACATTTTTTTATGCAACACTGCCTGCATCTTCCGCACTTGGCTGCGACGGGCTGGCCCAGTTGCGACTGTACGCTGTTTTTGACTCGCTGACGGCAGTCGCTTATTGCTCTCTGGCGCTATCTTTGGTTTATTTTACCCGCCAAAGTTCTCACAGCAAGATTGGAGGGCTATTTGCTGTCGGTTTTTTGGGCTGCGGCGCTGCTCAATTAACGCAAGTTTGGACGCTTTGGCATTCCATTGATTGGCTGTCGGTAGATCTCAAAGCTGCAAGTGGTGTGATTTCTTTGCTCTTAGCCGGATTTGCGATCGCCCTGATGCCGAAAGCATTTACCGAATCTGACTTAAATCTCACAGAAGATATTCCACAACAGCCGTTAAAACAGCTAGCAGAAAATCAGCAGCAAGATGATACACAGACAGCAGAATTGGCAAAACCACCGACAGATGATATTGTCGATCGCACTTTAACTCTCAGTTCGTTAAGCGAACTGTTACAAAAAGAAATTGCCGATCGCCACCGGATTGAGGAAAAGTTGCAATTGGCTCAATTTGCGCTCGACCGATCGGCAGATGCGGTATTCTGGATGGGAGCGGACGGTAAATTTTTGTACGTCAACGACGCCGCTTGCTGTTCATTGGGATATTCTGCCACAGAATTGCTCGATCTAACTGTGCACGACATCAATCCCGATTTTCCTGAAACTGCTTGGAATTTGCACTGGAAAGTCTTAAAAAGGTGCGGTTCCGTTAATATTGAAGTTCACCACAGCACTAAATACGGTCGCATTTTTCCAGTAGAAATTACGATCGACCATTGGCAATTTAACGGTAAAGAATATCAGTGCGCCTTTGCTCGCGACATTAGCGATCGCAAGCGGATTGAGGCAGCTTTGCGGGAAAGGGAACAAGAATTTAGATCGTTAGTTTCCAATATTCCCGGTGCAGTTTACCGTTGCAGTGCTGCGGGGCGATCGAGCTTAACTTTTATCAGCAGCGGCATAGAAGCTATTTCCGGCTATCCGGCAGATAACTTTATGCAAAAACCCGTGCAAGCTTTTTCTAGTATAGTTCATGGCGATGACGTGGGGCAGATCGATAAAATTGTCGATCGGGCGATTAAGACAAGACAACCTTACGCGATCGAATATCGCCTGATTCACAGCAACGGAAACGTGCGGTGGGTTGCAGAAAAAGGTCAAGCTATTTTCAACCCAGACGGTCAAATTTCATCCCTCAACGGCGCCATTTTTGACGTGACAGAGCGCAAAGCAGCGGAGGATGCTTTGCGACTCTCCGAGGCGATCGCCAACAACAGAGCCCAGCAGCTAGAAATAGCTCTCAAAGAACTCCGAGAAACTCAAGCTCACCTAATTCATACCGAAAAAATGTCAAGTCTCGGTCAAATGGTAGCAGGAGTCGCCCACGAAATCAACAATCCCGTGAGTTTTATCTACGGCAATATTTCCTACGCCAGCCAATATATGAGAGACTTATTGCAGCTTGTGGAACTGTACCAAACACACTATCCTCAACCACAAGTAGAAGTTCAAGAATATATTGAAAACATAGATTTAGAATTCCTGAAAGAAGACTTATTAAAAATATTCTCTTCGATGAAAATGGGAGCAGATCGCATTCGCGAAATAGTTCTGAGTTTGCGAAACTTCTCGCGTTTAGACGACTCGGTAAAGCAGCCTGCCAATCTTCATGAAGGCATAGACAACACACTGCTAATTTTGCACAACAAACTGCGAGCTAGATCCGAATATCCCGAAATTAAAGTCATCAAAGATTACGGGAAAGTACCCTTAATTGAATGTTATCCAGGTCAGCTAAATCAGGTATTTATGAATCTGCTTAGCAACAGTATTGACGCCTTGGAAGATGCTTGGAAGCAAAAAAAGCGTTCCTCTCCTAGGGCTTCGCTAACGGGTAGTGGCAACTGGAAACCAACTATTAGCATTCACACAGAAGCCCTTAACGAAAATATTATTTGCATCCGGATTGCCGATAATGCGATCGGCATGACAGAAGACGTGCGCCACCAATTATTTGATCCGTTTTTCACCACAAAACCGATGGGGAAAGGCACCGGTTTGGGCTTAGCCATCAGTTACCGAATTGTGGTGGAAAAACACGGCGGAACCTTGATCTGCCATTCGGTTTTGGGCGAAGGGACGGAATTTGCGATCGAGCTTCCATTATAAACTAGCTATAGATAATTTTACTTGCAAGTTGGCAACTCGATCGCCAACTCCGTCCCCTCTCCGGGTGTCGAAAAACACCGCAACTTCCCCCGATGATTTTCCGTGACAATTTGATAGCTAGTTGCTAGCCCCATCCCCGTACCTTTACCCACCGGTTTAGTCGTAAAAAAGGGATTAAATATTTTTTCTTGAACTTCGGGAGTTATCCCGCAACCGTTATCATGAATCGAGATCGACACGCGATTGTCAGCAGCGAACGAAGTGGCGATCGCGATCCGACCAATATAATTTAATTTGGCGCTGGGTTCTAGGCTTTCTCGCCTTTGTTCGATCGCATCGATCGCATTCACCAGCAAATTCATAAATACCTGATTTAACAAACCGCCATAACATTCAACCAGAGGTACTTCACCATAATATTTGGCGACATGAATTTCTGGTTTTCCCGCCCTACCGTTCAAGCGATTTTGTAAAATCACTAAGGTACTTTCGAGATTCTCGTGAATATCTGTGCTTTTTAAATCCGCTTCGTCCAACCGCGAAAAAGTCCGCAGCGACTTAACAATATCGCTGATGCGCGCGGCTCCAGTTTTCATCGATTTCAACAGCTTATAAAAATCATTTTCTAGATACTCAAGCTCGATATCTTCGATAAAATCGGCAATCGCCTGGGGCGGAATCGGATAATGCTCTCGGTAAAGATGAATTAGTTGAATTAACTCGCTCGTACAATCGGTAGCAGGTTGAATATTGCCATAAATAAAACTGACTGGATTGTTAATTTCATGGGCAATTCCGGCGACTAATTGACCCAAACTAGACATTTTTTCCGCTTGAATTAACTGAGTTTGGGTATCCTGCAACTTTTTCAGGGTTGCTTCTAATTCTTCAGTTTGCAGCCGCAGTTGAATTTCTGATTGACGCACTGCTGCTTCCGCCTGCATCCGTTCCATTTCCGCAGCCGCACGGGTGGCAAATATTCTCAAGATAGCTGACTGCATTTCTAGATATTTCACCATCGGCTCAGTATCCATCACTACGAGCAATCCCCAACAATTTCCAGCGGCATCTACAATCGGTACACCCGCATAACTTTGGGCTTGGAGACTTGCTAAATTATCATCTTTGGGGAACCAGCAGTGCAAGAGATTGGGATACCGACATATCTCGGTACACCGCTCGACATTTTGACAGGGTGTCTCGGATAGATGGTAAGTAAAATTATCCCCAAATTCATCTCCCGCCCAAAATGCTAGAGTTGTGGCGATCGTTTTTTCAGAGTCACCAAATTCAGCAATCAAAGCATAGCGAACTTCTAGTGCCTTGGCGAGATATTGAACGCAGCTTTTGAAGAATGCTGCGCCGGTTTTTGCCGCCGTACCTTCGACTACTAAGCGGAGAGCTTGCTGTTGGCGTTTGCGATCGGTGATATCTCTGGCGACAAACACCACTTGCTCTTGAGACATGGGAGAAATCCTGGCATCAAACCAGACTGAGCGATCGCCAATTGGTAATGAGTATTCCAACTGCGTCACGCATTGATTGGCGATCGCTTCTTGAATCGACTCTAGGAAAAAATCTGCTGATTCTTTGGGTAAAACTTCGTGAAGAGTTTTACCTAAAATTTGAGCGGTAGGTTTGTACAACAAGGGAGCCGAGCTGGGAGATATTTTGAGATAGCGTCCCTCTGCATCGAGCACCATAATCACATCCTGCATGGCGTTAAATAGTGCGATTAATTCTGCTTGAGAGGCAGCTAACTCTAATTCTGCGGTTTTGCGATCGCTGATATCGCAATGAGTGCCGATAAACCGCATCGGTTCAGATTCTTCGTCCCATTCCACCACCTGACCCCGGTCTAAAATCCACTTGTAAGAACCGTCTTTGCAGCGCAGGCGGTGTTCGTTGCGACAGGTAGAAGTTTCGCCGCGAAAATGTTTGGCAAAATCTATATAGCATTGAGCTTTATCCTCTGGATGTACCCGACCGTCCCACTCTGCTAAATCATTCACAATTTCGTGTTCTGCATAGCCCAGCATCGCTTTCCACTGCCTGGAAAAGATGACTTCATTGGTTTTGAGGTTCCAATCCCAAGTGCCATCTCCCGCTCCTTCTATAGCCAACTGCCAGCGGCTGTTACTTTCTTCTAAAGCGATTTGTGCTTGTTTTTGAGGGTGGATGTAACGCGCTATTCCCAAACAGGCAACGAATTCTCCAGCGTCATTTACGATCGCGGATACATTGGCAGAGTGCCAGTAATAGTTGCCATCTCGATGCAAAACTCGGTACTCAGATCCCCGCAGTTTCTCACCTTGCAAAGAGCGATCGAGAGTATTTTTACAAATTGGTAAATCTTCTGGATAAACCCAATTAGCAAAACTCTCATGTAACATTTCTGCTGCTTCATATCCCATGATTTCTTTTAATTGGGGACTGACATAGCTGAAGGTGCTATCGGGATTGACGATATAAACCATATCGTTGAGATTTTCCACGATCGTGCGGAATCTGTTTTCACTGGTTTTGATGGCAATTTCTGCGGCTTTGCTCTCGGTATTGTCCCGAACATAGCCATGCCAAATAGTGCTGCCATCGGGTTGTCGCTGCGGTGTAGAATCGCCGCGCAACCACCGCAACCGCCCGTCGGGAAAACACAGCCGGTATTCGCAACACCAAGGTATCTGATGTTGGGCAGAATCGAGAATCGATTGATAAACGCGATCGAAATCTTCAGGATGGAGGTGATTGAAAATACAAGTCGCATCTTGTTGCACTTGTTCTCGGGTAACGCCGTAAATCTCTTCCAGTCTGCCGCTGGCATAGGGAAAATGGAAACCACCATCAATATCCATGCGAAACTGATAAATAACGCCCGGGATGTGGCGGGCAATTTGCTCTAAAATACCAGTATCTGTGGGACTGATGGGACTCTCCGGTGCGATACCTGCTTCCCGAAGTTGAGCTTGGGTTTGGGCGAGTTGGCGGGTAAGTTCTTCGACTTGTGTTTCGGCTTGTTTGCGCCCTGTAACATCTCGCATGACTAACAAGTAGCGGTGAGGCCAAAAGTTGAGCGTTATTGCATATTCGACGGTGCGAATCTCTGCATCAGCCCGCACTAACTCAAATTCACCCTGCACTTTTTCCGGTTTCTGGCATTCTTCCCACACCTGTTGAAAATTCCAGCTTGGTTTTGCAAACTCCCAGATCCAGCGCCCGAGGAGTTGTTCTCTTTTTAGTCCAAGCAATTCGCAGGCGGCGGGGTTGACATTGAGGTATCGCCCTTTGTTATCGGCGATCGCGATCGCATCTAGAGCAGTTTCCCAAATAGTCCGCAATTTCCTCTCTCTGAAACAAATCAAAGTGCGATCGTCTGCTGCTGATGGGGGATTGATTTCTCGATCGCCGTCTAAAAATTCAGACATAAATTATTGAATCAAGTGTAAAATAATACATAGTATTTGCGTAATATCGCCAACCAACTTACGAGTTACTCTATTTCTACTAATTCTCAAAACTCACAGAACAATAAGGTTCCTCGTACCGGAACACCCTTAAATCCTGAAAAAAAGTGACAATCTCGCCTCGACGCACCTGAGACAATAGTTAGGCAAACACAGCCAAAACTTGTAACTGTTGCCAGACAAAAAGAGCATAGAAATCATTTTCTATACTAATTATACAGAAATTTTCAGCATTCTTATAAGTAGATTCACTTAAATTCGCGGGCGAAAACAAAAAGTTTTATGTTTTTTTGATTAATAAATCAGAACCCTGACGCTCAGAAATCGATATTTGTCAACAGCAAAGACACGCAAATATCCGCAGATCGGATTAATTTTAAATCTGGGGAGATTTGGGTGTCTTTACTTGGATTTGCGGTGTTATGCTGCTTTATTCGCCGTAATGGCCACCAGCAACCTTACCCCGAAATACTACGTAGTTGTAGATGTTGTAGAAAATCATGATCGGGATCAGAAAGCCGATGAACACAATCATAAATACCAGGGCGCTGGGTGCCGCCGCCGCTTGGTAAATCGTGAGTTGTGTCGGAATAATGTAGGGAAAAACAATCAATCCCAAACCGATGAAACTGAGCAAGAAAATCATAATCGTCCAGACAAACGGCGTGCGTTCTTGTTTTTGTTCCAGGCTTCTGAGCAAGAGTCCAACCAGCAGCAATCCCAGCACGGGAATCGCCGCAAAAACATAAACTAGCGGTTTATCGAACAATCTTGCTCTGGTACTTTCATAAAAAACCGGAGTGGCGATGGTAATCAAAATTGCTCCGATTAATGTTGTCACCGCCGCAATTTTAGCGGTGCGGTAGTGATTTGTTTGCAATTCCCCATCGGTTTTCATAATCAGATAGGTGGAACCGATCAACACGTAGCCTTGAACCAGTGTCAAAGCCACCAAGATCGATCGCCAATCCAGCCAATCCCAAGTAGTCCCCACAAAGTGACCCGCTTCATCCACCGCAATGCCTTCAAGCACCGCGCCGAGGGCAAATCCTTGAGCTAAAGCTGCCAAAAAACTGCCCGCACCGAAAGCATAATTCCAAAACAACTTGCGGTTAGAATGCTCGCGAAATTCAAAGGCTACAGCCCGAAATATTAAACCGAAAAGCATCATGCAAATCGGTATGTACAAGGCAGTTAAAATTGTGCCGTAAGCCAAAGGAAATGCACCAAATAAAGCGCCTCCCATTAAAACCAGCCATGTTTCGTTAGCATCCCAAACATTGCCCAGACTGGTCATTAAAATGCCTCGGCGCTCGTCATCAGAAGCAGTCAAAGATAATATTCCCACCCCTAAGTCAAAGCCATCTAGCATGACATAGAGCAAAAGAAATAAACCCAAAATGATGAACCAGACTTGCGGGAGAAAATGCTCCAAAGCTTGCATAAAATCTCCTATTGTTGTGCTTCTACAGGGCGTTGATCGGGAATGTGTTCTGCGAGTTCAGTTTCGATCGCAGGTTGATTGCCTAAACCAGGTACTGACAGATTTAAATTAGGGCCTTTGCGGATAATGCGGCTGCCAAAATACAAGGCGCAAACAAACAAAAAGCTGTAAATAATCGCAAAGAAACTCAGAGAAGTTAAAACATTGCTAGCGGGGATATTTGATACGCCGTCAGCCGTGCGAATTTGCCCGTATAAAACCCAGGGCTGTCTGCCTACACAGCGCACAATCCAACCCGATTCTACAGCGATATATCCCAGGGGTGCTGCTAAGATCCAAGCGCGCATCAACCAAGGTTGACTGCTAATATTTTCAGCGGAAAGTTTGCCTCGCATCCACTGAATTGTGCTGAACAGCATCAATCCTACAAAGAAGAATCCAATCCCGGACATGATGCGGAAACAATAGTAGATTAAACCTACCATCCGGGGTCGATCTTCTGGTTTCCACTCTTTTAAACCGAGGACTGGTTCGGAAAGTTTTTGTTTGAATTCTAGAACGTATCCTAAGCCATTGGGAATTTTAATTTCCCAGTCATTTTTTTGGGCTTTTTCATTAGGCAAAGCTAGCAAAGTCCAATCGGCTGATTCTCCGGCTGCTGAGGTTTCCCATTTAGCTTCGATCGCTGCTAATTTTGTCGGCTGATAGTGATAGACTTGTTCGGCGCTCAAATGTCCGATGAATATCTGCAAAGGTGCAACTGCGATCGCCGTCGCTATGGCAATCTTTAAAGATTTGGAAAAGAAGGCTTCGTTGCGCTTATTTAGAATGTACCAAGCGCTAATTCCACCAATTACAAACAGGGAAGTTTCTAACGTCGCAAAAAACATATGTAGAATGCTGTTTAATGCGAAGGGGTTCATAATTGCTTGAAAGTAATCGGTGACAACAAACTTGCCATTGACCATTTCTCCGCCTGCTGGAGTTTGCAGCCAAGAGTTAGCGACTAAAATCCATACAGTGGATAGGTTTGCGCCGAAGGCTACCATGATGGTAGCGAAATAATGGACGATCGGGTGAACGCGCCCCCAACCGAATAGCATAATTCCTAAAAAGCCAGCTTCTAGCATAAATGCCATTGAAGCTTCAAACCCTAAAATGCTGCCAAAAAAGTCACCCACGGCTTCGGAAAATGGTGCCCAATTCGTCCCAAATTGAAACTCCATGGGAATGCCGGAAGCTACACCAATACCGAAGTTGAGAACGTATAGTTTCGACCAAAAACGAGCGTGGTGGTAATAGTCAGGATTGCGAGTTTTCAGCCACATTCCCTCAACAATTACCAGATAAATTCCCATTCCCGTTGTCAAAACTGGCCACAGCATATGGAATATGGCGGTTAGCGCAAATTGCATCCGCGATAGCGCCACGGTATTAGATAAGATATCCATGTTTGTGTCCTTTGGTCAGTTCAACAGAGATTAGTTTGCACAATTTTTAGAATTGACATTAACTACAATGTAATGTAAAAATTCGTGACATTTTGTATGGTTGGCAATTTTTAAGGTTTTATACAGATTTGATTTGTGTTTTTTAATACGTTTATCGGTTGTTTTTATTGGAAAATAGGTACATTTGAATTTATGGTTGGGTGGGCGGGTTTACCAGATTATTGGTTTTGGGCGATTATTTCGGTGAACCAGCCCTTACAAGATTGATATTTGTTGATGCGGGGATACGATTTTAGTACATTTGAATTTATGGTTGGGTGGGGGCGGGTTTTTGAGATTGTTTGTTTTGGGCGGTTATTTCGGTGAACCCGCCCCTACAATATTGATGTTTTTTAGGGGATAGGATATTAGCGAACGGTGACTGTATGACTGAGTTGGGTGGGCGGGTTTTTGAGATTGTTTGTTTTGGGCGGTTATTTCGGTGAACCCGCCCCTACAATATTGATGTTTGTTGAGGGGAATATTATATTATCTAACTGTGACTGTATAACTGAGTTGAAAGGGTTTAAATTTAGCTGCGGCTTTGGGTTTTCCGCTGAGTTTTAACTCGTAGATTCCTGCCTTGGGAAATACAATTTCTGCTCCGGGAATGCCTTGGTAGCGCTCGGCAGATACGGCTTTCAAAGGCGGTTCAATCAGCGGTTTATCCCCCTGTTTGTGATTTTTTGGATAAACCGCTAGCTGGCAGTTGCACTGCTCTAAGGGGATAATTTGACCGCCCCTGCGAGTCAGTGCAAACCACACTTTTGCAGTTTCTCCGGCGCGGGGATTGTGGTTTGGTTCGAGGTGAAAGGTAGCGGCGACATCTCCCGAGATTTCGACTTCGTGGGCGATCGCAGTTGTGTTTAGCTGCGGTATGGGAAATATTCCGGCTTGTACTAGCAATCCCAAGAAGACTAACAATCCTAAACTTTTACTTTTCTTTGACAGGTGCAACATAGAAATTATCCAGTGATAAAATTGACCAAAATAAGCGCGATCGCACTAACAAAACTAACACCGCAACCGCGGCTAAGACGGCTGTCACCAGTCGATCGTACAACTTCCATTCAAAACCGCCGAGATAGTGGGAGCCGATGAGGGCTGCGTGAAGGGCGCACAGCAAAAAAGCGGGTACTGTTAGCAAATGAATTTGCCGCCACCGCTTCCCTAAATAATTTTGAAGCCGATCGCAACTTGTCACCGCTGCGGGTATCATCAACAGCAGTCCCAGCATTCCCAATGCCATCCCTAATTGATGCTGCGGCAGCATAAAAGATACAGCGTCAAAATTCCATTGCAGCGTATGATCTAGCATATGAAACGTGTGGGCAAGGGCGATCGCAAACCCTCCGACACCCAAAGCCCGACGGTAGCGCAACAGTGGCGGCAAAAACTTGCTGAGCGGACGCGCAATCAGTGCTAGCATCAAGCATATTAGGGCTGCGTGGCCTGTCAGATCGACCATTTCATCGGTTCGCAACAGAGTAATGATGCCGATCGCCAGTGTCACCCAACCACCTGCGCGAAACAGTTTACTGCGTTTGTGGGCGCTGAATCTGCCAACAAAAAATCCCACTCCCAGCATAGTTGGCAAGGTACCCGCTCCAAAAGCAAACATCGTTGCCGCACCCAAAATTGGGTTTCCGGTTTCCGCTGCTTTGATTTGCGCTGCATACAGGAAACCGCAGGGAATTAAACCCCAAAGCAAACCCAAAGCCAATGGTATCCACCAGTTGTTTTGAGTTGAAATCTTGGTCATTGCACTGCTGATGCGATCGTGCTTCACTGGATGCAGCAATGGCAAACGCGGCAGCAAATCTGGTTTAATTTGTACCAATCCAAACCAAATTAGCATTGTACCGGTGATAATGGCGATCGCCCGCCGCCACCCGCTACCGATACCTGCCATTTGCCCGCCTGCAATCAATACCGAACCCACTCCGCCAATTGCAGCGCCAACTAAAGCATAAGCCACAATTCTTCCCACATTTAATAGCAGGTGAAAGCGGAAGGAAGCTAATTTATCTTTGTCGGTACTTGACAGGGAAAACGCCACTGTCAGCGGGCCGCACATTCCGGCGCAGTGTCCGAAACTGCCGAGAAATCCTAAAGTTGCAATTAGCAGGATGTCTAGCATTTTGAGTCAGGGGATTTTAGATTTTACATTTTAGATTGGTTTTTACTGCTTATGTCATGTCTGGTCAATTACCCGCGATCTGGTTTGTAGTGAGGACTTTAGTCCTTGATTCCTAAGGACTAAAGTCCTCACTACAAACCCTTTTGATTGTGGTCAACTCTCAACTGTTTTGAATGCCGATCGCCAAAATCCCCAAAATTTTATCAACTTCATTCAAAAAATACTCTAATAAATCTATTTTAACTGATTGCCCTTCCAGTATCAAAAACTTCCAAATTTCTCCCGTTGTCACCACTCCATAAATCTTTGATACCTGATTTCCCTCGCGCTCATTAAACAGTTGCGCTGCATACATTTCGGCCACGTACTGACCCAACCCAGCATTAATATTTTCCTTTTTTGCCTCAACGATTAAAATCGCAGGTGCGCTTAGAATCAAAAGTTCTACCGATCGGCTAATCAGAAAATCGCAACTCCCGTTTAATCCCAAGTCGCTATCAACCGTAAAATCGACACCCGAAAACAAACTAATGCGATCGGGAAACAGTCTGGTGAACTACCCAACACCCATCTGAGCACAGATAGGGTGTAGGCTTCCCAATTCATTGGGGATTGCCTCGGTCTTCATGGCTTTTTTACGTCCTGATAACTTTGGTCTTACATCCCCTCCAAGGGCAGAAGAGCTAGTTCCTAACTCCAAAAGTCGCAAACCTTCATTTTTAATATTGATTGCAGCATTAATATCTCTATCATGCTGTTTCTGGCAGTGAGGACAATCTACAAACCTTACGCCCAATGAATCATAGCCTTTCTGTAGCATCGGGATTGGTAGTAGAGTCTCGCTACAAAGTTGAGAAGATGGGAAAAAACGTCCTATTTCTTGGTAGGTATGACCAAATTTCTCAGCTTTGTACTTGAGCATGGTTTGAAACATCCCCCATCCTTGGTCTGATATCGATTTTGCCAAGTTGGGATTTTTTACCATGTTCTTAACTGCCAAATCTTCTACACAAATAACTTGGTTTTCGTAGGCTATTTTGCGAGATAGCTTGTGTAGAAAGTCTTCACGAATTCTAGCTATTTTGCTAGAAACTTTGGCTAATATTCGTCTAGCTTTACGACGTTTATTAGAAGTTTTATCTGTCTTTTTAGCTAATTTTTTCTGTTTGCATTTTTTATTATTTTCTAGTTTGGCTAATTGCTTTTTAGGTAGGTCATATTTTGAGCCTTCGGAAGTTATAGCAAAGTGCTTCAATCCTAAGTCAACGCCGATAGCTTCCCTAATTGCAACTACCGGATTGTCATTTTGGTTAAAAAGAATAGATGCGTAGTACCTGCCGTCTGCATTTCTCGATATTGTTACAGTCGTGAATTTAGCATCAGGTAGTTGTTTGTGAAACACAGTTTTCATTAACCCCAGATTACCGGGAAACTTAATAACAGAATCCTCTGGCATCAGTTTGATATTTTGGGGATATTGAATTGATTCCTTACCATGTTTAGATTTAAAGTTAGGGAATTTAGCACGACCCTCAAAGAAATTGACAAACGCACTTGAAAGATTGAATGTTACTCGTTGTAAAACTTGGCTATAAGCTAGTCCCAACCATTCAAATTCTTTTTTTAGTCCCGGAAGCAACTTATCCATAGCTGCTTTAGAAAGCCCCTTGCCTGTTTCTTTGTACGCGGTGGTTGTTGCATTAAGCATATGATTCCACAACCATCTAGTATTGCCAAAACATTGAGCTAGATATGATTCTTGCTTGCCTGTAGGATAAATTCTCATCTTAACTGCTCTATACATGGTATCGACCTTACCGTGTTTACATATTCATAGTAACACATTTTTGATGATTGTTTCACCAAAAACAGAATATTTTGCTCGTTTCGTCGTCGTAGTCTTCCCGGTTTTCGCTGCGCTCAAATGTGGTCAGACTACACTCCTCAACTCACGCGCAATTCATCTCGACACTGACAAACGTACAGGTACAGTGTGAGCCTTCTTGCTGTTCGAGGTAAGTTCCAGCAAAATCGGCGCAATAATCATTTCTGAGCGCGATTTTTCCGTATTGCTCGCCAGAGCAAAAGGAACATTATAAGCTAAAGTTTCTGTTAAATAATTGCTGCATTTTAAATCAGGTACGGCCGAAAACAAATCTTGTCTGGGCGAAATCGTTAAATTTAAAGATTTTTT
The DNA here is from genome assembly GCF_020738205.1 of Microcoleus sp. PH2017_24_DOB_U_A. NCBI lineage: Bacteria > Bacillati > Cyanobacteriota > Cyanophyceae > Oscillatoriales > Microcoleaceae > Microcoleus > Microcoleus sp. PH2017_24_DOB_U_A. The sequence goes on along the minus strand of NZ_JAEQCT010000030.1, from coordinate 10,160 downwards.
GACACTTGCCAAACTAAAATCGCTGTAAGCCATACCTTTTGCCCTTAATTTTTTACTTTCTTAGGACTTCTACCCCATCTGACTGACGCAAGCTACCCCGCGATCGAGGGTGCATCTTAATTTGGCAAGGGCGAAGCATTTCGGCACATAATTTATGAACCAGAACCAGAGATTGACTGCCGAAATGCTTCGCCCCTACGAATATATTTGCAAAAATCAGATGCACCCGCGATCGATCGACGGTTTGATTCGGGTACCATAACTGTCAACTGTCAACTGTCAACTGTTATAACTACTTTTGTTCTGGATGCGCCGCCGCCGGCGATGTCGCTCCCATTTGATTAATAGCAGCAATTAGCTGATAAAGCCGCCCCGCATCCCGCTGGTTGAAATGCAAAACTAGGCGCGGTAAAGCGAAGGTTTCATCTGTGGCTTCGGCGGGCAGAGCTTGACTTTTTTCAATTTTACCGTCTACCAAAATATCGCTAAAATTAGTATTTAGCCGATCGACATTCTCGTCAGAAAGTTGAGACTTCAAGCGAATTACCAGTTTTCCGTCCACGTAACGGCAGGAATGATAAACCAGATAAAAACTCGCGATCGCCTCACAAGCGACATTTATATCGTCTGTAATCGTGTACAGGCTGCGATCGTCCGCTGAAATCAAACCCCGACCCCGCAATTGTTTTTGTACAAAATAATTCCAATCGTGCCAATAATCGCCTCCGGGTCGATCGAGCAAAACCAAAGGGGCCGGCCCAAACTTGCCAGTTTGAGTCAAAGTCAGACACTCAAAAGCCTCATCCAGAGTGCCGAAACCGCCGGGAAACAAAGCCAAAGCATCGCTTTCCCGGAGAAAGAATAACTTGCGGGTGAAAAAATATTTAAAATTGAGCAACTTGGAGTCGCCCGCAATGACAGGATTAGAACTCTGCTCGAAAGGTAACTGAATGTTCAGCCCAAAAGAACGTTCCGCAGTCGCCCCCTCATTCCCTGCCTGCATAATCCCCCCACCGCCACCAGTAATCACCATAAATCCCTGCTGGGCGATCGCCCGTGCAAACTCTCTGGCTAGCAAATATTCCGCCGATGTCGGCGACACCCTCGCCGAACCAAAAATCACAATTTTGCGAACGTGGCGGTAAGGATAAAACATGGAAAAAGCTCTCTCCATATCTCGCAGGGACGCCGCCATAATCTTCCAATCGAGGCGATCGAGTTCCTCTCCAGCCATTTGCACGATCGTCGAGAGCGATCGTTCGATCCACTCAGAGTGCTTTAACATTGGCAGGCGATCGATTAAGTCGATCGCATCAGCTTGGAGGGACTCAAAACCTTGACCAGAAGGAATCATGAATTTTTCCGAAACGGTAACAATTTGTTGGTAGAAAAAATTAAGGGGCAAGCCAAATTTAGAAGCTAATAGCCACCAGCAAATAGCGCTGCTAGCAACTAATAACTTTTCCAGTAGCTTTACCCCGGTTTTGAAGATAGTTAGCTTTCGCGGCCCAAAAAAACAGCCCGAAACCTCTGGCAGTTTGGTTAAATGTACTTTTCCAGAGTGTTGGCCAGAGTAGTTTTCGGAACTGCCCCAACCACCATATCAACCCGCTGACCGCCCTTAAATATCATCAGCGTCGGAATGCTGCGGATACCGTATTGGCTTGCCACATTAGGATTCTCATCGGTATTAACTTTTACTACCTTCACCTGCCCTTCATATTGCTGGGCAATTTCGTCTACGACGGGCGCCACCATCCGACAGGGCCCGCACCAGGGAGCCCAAAAATCCACTAGAACTGGAACTTCGCTATCGAGCACTTCCTGCTTAAAGGTAGAGTCGGTTACTTGCGCGGCTGCTGACATCCCTAGCCATCCTTGTAAATACTATTTCTCGGATAACAAGTTTAGCAAAAAGTGTCACCACTTGCGTCAGTCGATTTTACGATTTTAGATTTTAGATTTTAGATTTACTTGCAGCATTGAATCTGGGAGCGTGAACTTCGATCGAATATTTTGAGTTCTCCACTCCTGGCGCCCGGGGCTGGTATCCGTTTTTGGGTAGGGAGCGACGACTTTAAGAGAAGGCTTCAGAAGGAATTCGAGAAATGGAAGTTATAAAAAGGCATTCGGCCGCAAAAAATTCTCTGTAACTCCCCCTCCCCCTCTCCCCCTCTCCCCCTTTCCCCCTCTCTCCCTCCCCCACTCTCCGGATCGAACAGCCTTAACCCCGTACCTACTGAGTAAAGGGGAGCGCTTGGGGTCAAAAAGGAACCGCCCGAACAGTAGTCCGGGCGGAGTGTGGTGTGAGGAGTGAACGGAAACATGCGTCTCCGCTTCTTATATTGTGACACCTCCTTCTCGATAATTCCACAACATTCTGTAAATTTCGAGACGATCGCACAAATTTTGTCAAGGTATCCTGGTATTCGATCGGTAAATCTACTTGCCCATGCCCAACTGCTGAGCTTTTTGATAAACTTTACCCTCAGTCAGCAGAGAAGGAGCAATCACCACTTCCACTTGCTGCATCTCCTTAATATCCTTAGCGCCCAGAGTGCCCATGCTAGTTTTCAGAGCTCCGAGCAAGTTGTGCGTACCGTCATCGAGCAGGGCTGGGCCCCGCAAAATTTGCTCCACAGTCCCAGTAGTCCCCACGCGAATCCGAGTGCCTCGCGGCAAAACCGGGCTGGGAGTCGCCATCCCCCAGTGAAAGCCCCGGCCCGGAGCTTCGGCGGCCCTAGCAAAGGGCGAACCAATCATTACTCCATCGGCGCCGCAGGCAATGCACTTGCAGATATCGCCCCCGGTAATTAAACCGCCGTCAGCAATCACCGACACGTATTTGCCAGTTTCGCGATAGTAGTCGTCCCGGGCGGCGGCGCAGTCTGCTACCGCTGTCGCTTGGGGAACGCCGACACCCAATACCCCCCTAGATGTGCAAGCAGCCCCCGGCCCTATGCCCACGAGAATGCCTGCGGCGCCAGTTTTCATTAAATTCAGGGCGACTTCGTAGGTGACGCAGTTGCCCAAAATTACGGGTATTGGCATCTCTTGACAGAATTGGGTCAAGTCCAAAGATGCGATCGACTCTGGGGAAAGAAAAGCAGTCGAGACTACAGTAGCCTGCACAAAAAATATATCGGCTCCCGCTGCGGCAACTGTTAAGCCGTATTTGCTCGCAGCGGCCGGTGTACCGCTGACGGCGGCAATCCCTCCTCCAGCTTTAATTTCTTTAATTCTGAGCTCGATTAATTCTGGCTTGATGGGTTCGGCATAGAGTTGCTGCATCAGGGACACAAATTCGTGGTTCCCAACAGAAGCGATGCGCTCTAAAATGGGTTGGGGGTCGGCATAGCGGGTTTGAATTCCTTCTAGGTTGAGCACGCCCATTGCTCCCAATTCCGACAGCAAAATAGCCATGCGGACATCGACTACTCCGTCCATGGCGCTGGCGATGATCGGGATTTCTCGATCGATCCCGCCAATCTGCCACTTAGTATCTGCCAAACTCGGATCGAGGGTACGCTGTCCCGGTACGAGCGCGATTTCATCTATGCCGTAAGCTCTGCGAGCGCTTTTGCCCCGCCCAATTTCAATATTCACGCTGTTTCACTTCCACAATGTATTTAAATTAGACTAACAAAAAGTTCGCCGACCTGTGGGTAACGATCGCGCGGCTGTGTTTAAAATAATCTCGTCACTAAATTCTGATTTTATGAAATCCAAGGAGATACTTTTCCTCAGCAACGGCCACGGGGAAGATGCGATTAACTGTCAAATTGTCAATGCTTTGAGAACATCTGCGCCAGATATTCAGGTTTCAGCGATGCCCATTGTCGGTGACGGGGCTGCTTACAGTCGATCGACAGTACCAATTATCGGGCCCACCAGTCCCATGCCATCTGGGGGAGTTTTTTACATGAATCCCCTATTTTTCCTCAAAGATTTGAGGGCGGGGCTAATTCGTTTGACTTTGCAGCAAGTGAAAGCTGCTTCGGCGCATTCGCAGCAATGCGATTTGGTAGTAACGACTGGGGATATTGTCGCGGCGGGGTTCGCCCATGCCACAGGCCGCCCGTATATAATTTTTCTGTCGGCTCATTCTACTTATTACGAAGGGCTAGCCGATTTGGGTTTCCTCTTGAATTATTTGCTTTCCTCCGAGCAATGTCTGGCTATTTTCACTAGGGATGCTTTGACTGCTGCGGACTTAAACCAACAGGGTTTCGAGAAAGCCATATTTGTCGGCAATCCTGTCATGGACAACCTCAATGCTATAGGCAAAGATTTGCAGTTAAAGCCCGGAGTTCGGACGATCGCCCTTCTGCCCGGTTCGCGGCTCCCCGAAGCCAACGACAACCTAGTTTTGCTGCTAAAATTGGTCAAAGAAATTGCCGCCAACTCTACCTTACCAGTGCAGTTTCGAGCAGCCTTAGTTCCAAGTTTAATGCTGGAATTAGATAATATTGCAGCGCGCTCCGGATGGCTGCACCGAGAAGGAAAGTTAGTTTGTCAAGAAATCAAACAGCATGGTAGCGAAAAAGCAGCAACAGTTGAAGTAATTTGCTACTCAGATGCTTTCGCCGACATTTTGCAGCAGTCTAATTTAGTAATTGGGATGACCGGAACTGCGATCGAACAAGCCGTAGGCTTAGGAAAACCAGTAATTACCATCCCCGGTAACGGTCCGTCATTTACCTATCGGTTTGCCGAGGCTCAAAATCGGCTTTTAGGTGATTCAGTGCAAGTTATTGGCAAAGAACCAGCAAATCCTGAGATTATCAAAGAAGCTGCCGCTTCACTCGATCGCACTTTGCAAGACAAAAAATATTTAGAGACTTGCGTAAAAAATGGCTTAGAAAGAATGGGGCGATCGGGCGGTAGCAGCCAAATTGCCGATCGCTTAACCAAATATCTTTCTGATTAATTGGAGTATACTGCTTAAACAATTGAGAGTTAGCAGTTGGCAGGAAAGCAGTTGACAGCGAGGTTTTAAACAGTTAATACTCAACGCCTGTAATTCTTAAAAAGCTAAATTTAGTTAGGAGAGGGATGGGCTTCTCGCATCCCCTGTTGTTATCAGAAAGAATTGGTTGAAAGCCCCAAGCCCGCTCAGGAGAAATTTTAAAAAGACGATTCATTACTCCAATCCTCTTCCTTCCAGGTAGAGGTCGCCCTCAACTGTCAACTGAAAAGTCTTGCCCAATGTTCCCAATTGAATCGATAGAGTTCATATTGCCAGCGTTCGTGAAACTCTGCTACAGAAATATGCAATGCTTGGTTGATGAGTTCCTTTTTCCGATATAATACAATACCGTTTACTTAACGCTTTTTAGGAATTTAATCTGACGATTTTCCTGGCAATACAAACATTTTTTGCAAGTCAGATTCTTCCTAAGTCAACCGTATTGCGATATAATATCCATTTGGCAGTTTGAAATCTATCCCAATCAATTTGCCAAATTGCTAATCTTGCCGTATCTTTTTGGCGATTGCTATGAATTGGTTCCCATGCGATAGATTCCCAATCGTTGAGTTGTACTGAGTAATGCAAGATATTGGGGTTGTGAATGTCGCGATGATAAAGTAATTTCCCGAAATCTGGATGATGGAAATTATTGTTGATTAAATTGTGAATATAATTTGACATGATTTTCTGATTTATTTGCTCTTACTATTATAGATATTTTTAAGTAAAGCACAGGCGATCGATGGCTAATGACTAATTACCAATTACCCACGATCGAATGTACCTCATGTTACTGAGAAAAGTGATAGTCATACCATTGGGGGATAATAACTCATCCGATTGGGTGAGGCGGAGTCGAGAGTTTGTGGCTGTATTATTAAACGGTTATTTTCAGGGAATCTATCGATGAAGTTGAAAGCTCTGTTCACTGGTTTAGTTGGTCTGACAGTTTTAGGAAGCGGTTTGTTGGCAGTGGAATCTGCGATCGCCCAACCAGCCTCTGTTTTTTGGCCGCTGATTGACGACATTCGCCGCCAATTGCCGAAAGGCTTGAAAATGCGACTGCCTGCCTCTATCCCCGCTACTCCGATACAGCTTTATCCTTTCATTGAGTCCGATGGTAAAGTATTTAAAGTTAATATCGGAATTAAGCCAGACTGCGCTAAATCTGCTAATGCTTCGTCTTGCACTGTCGGAGTATTCGCTGTGGTTTCACCCGCTAATTCTAAAAATTGGCCTGGGCAAGATAAGGATATTTCGCCAGTTAATTTGAGTGGTGGAATTCGTGGCTACTATTTAGCAAAAGGTGGTGGCAGAACTATTTCTTGGGAACAGGAAGGACTCAGATATGCCGTAGCGGTATCGGCGAGTGCAGTGTCTCAACAGCAGTTGCTGGATCTTGTTAATTCGATGGTGAGTCAACCGGCGATCGCCAGTATTCAATAATCGCACAAATCTAAAATTCTGAATTGCTCAACAATCTGACTATTTTTTGGGCATCGTTCAATTCGCCGACTATTCGCCGCACGGGTTTCGGCCAGATTTTAATTAAAGTGGGAGTTGCTGAAATCTGATCTGCTTCTGCTTGTTCGGGATGTTTTAACACATCGATTACTTTCAAAGTGTAGGGGCGATCGAGACATTGCTCTAGGAATTGGTATAAAGTTTTGAGGGTGCGTTCGGTGCTGGGGTTGCTCCCGGAAACAAACAGCCGCAAAACGTACCCTTGGGTTGGTGGCGGTGGGGTGAGTCCTGTTGGTTTGGTTCGCGGGAACAGCGGAGATTGTCGAAAGTGGGAGGGAGGCGCGATCGCAGAATTGTGAGAGTCCGATCGCCCAACGTCGATCGGATATCGTACAACTAAGTCGTGATTTTCCCAAAGTTCGGGGAATTGTTCGTGATAAGTGGCGATCGCCATTGGTTCGCAGATTTCGTCGCTGCGGGCTTCCCAAACCAAGTCGCCCGTGCCAAAAATGGCATTTAGCAGCGTTTGATGTCGCAGCACCGGGGGGTATGCCTCGGCTGCCACCCGCAACTGTCGATCGGTGCGATCGCGCCAGCAGTCAACGGTTGCCGTGTAGCAAGGTATCAGAAAATGGGGCGGTTCCGACAAACCGAGTATCTGCTGTAGGGCTACGCACAACTGCAAGTGCCACTGAGTTTGCTTGCGGGAGTCTATAGAATAGATTAAGTCTCCCCCTGGTGTAAACAGTGCAATGCCTTTAAAAAATTCTGGTAAAATCGGGCGATCGACTTTCATAAAAATAATACGGGATGCGGGAAACGAGCGCGTCTTTAGACCTGAGAGGAAAGCGACGCGAGGGACTTCAGTCCCCGTGTTCTTGAAAATGTGGTATAATTTGAATTGTGAGTAAGAACAAAAACATCTACGTGTTGAAACATCCTAGTATCGGAGAAATCCCTGCAACTTAGTACACAAGAGTGAGAGGTAACACAAAAAGAGCGGTGGGATGGCAGGATGTTGAGCGTACCGTGTCTTGGCTTAGCGATGGATTCTGAAAGCATTGGAAATAACAATCATTAGCTAGTAACTATCGCTTGACGATTGGTGACTAGGTAGACGGCGTTTGACGGCCGTAACGAGATTAGATTTAGGTAATACACGCTTGTCTAATTCTGTCAGTAGAATCTCAGTGGCGTTGACTCCCTGAGAGTGTCAATGAAGTACCAATAGACTTGCATTGCATAAATCTTTGATTGATAGATATAGCCTTTCTCTAAAAGGTTCGCGGACCAATTTTGCCAGGAAAAGCTTGACACTGTAACGGTTGCAGCATACCTCGGCATACCTCATCTTTCGATCGAAAGGCTATAAACCGCAGATGCAACGCAGATCAACGCAGATCATTTCAAGACTTGAGAGCGATTTTTGCAATCTTTTGTAATAACAGTTAACTATTAATTAATAACAGTTAACTGTTAACACTTAACACTCGACCTTTAGACTCGACCTCGGAGCATCTGGGCCATTTCGTTCGGGAACGGTGAGTTTTCTACAGCCAGTTCTTCAGTAATTCTACCTTCTTGATAAAGGCCGTAGAGCGACTTATTCATCGTCGTCATGCCTTCATAAGTATCTTTGATCATGATTTGATTGATTTCCTCATTCTGCCCCTTCAGAATGTATTCCTTAACCACGTCGGTATTGATCATAACGTCGTGGAAAGCAGCCCGCTTGCCGTCTGTGGTTTTGCACAGCAGTTGAGCAATAATCGCCACTAGGGATTCGGAAATTGAAACCCGTATGGCCTCCTGTTCTTCCGCCCCGAACATATCCAGAATCCGGTTCAGGGTTTTAACTGCACTGTTGGTGTGCAGGGTTCCCGCAACTAAGTGACCTGTCTGAGAGGCTTTGAGGGCGATTTCCACCGTTTCTCTGTCCCGAATTTCTCCTACTAGCAGCATATCCGGGTCTTGCCGCAGAGCGCCTTTGAGAGCGCTCATAAACTTGAGGGTGTGTCTGCCGACTTCCCGGTGCTTGATCAAGGATTTTTTGCTTTCGTGTACGAATTCTACCGGGTCTTCGATCGTGATGATGTTGTAGGCTTTATTTTTGTTGATGTAGTCGATCATGGCGGCCAAGGTGGTAGATTTGCCCGATCCTGTGGGGCCCGTCACCAAAATCAGCCCTTTGTGGTAGCCACATATTTTCTTAAAGACTTGCGGCAGGTTCAATTCCTCCATTGTCAATATTTTGGCAGGAATTAGCCGCAGCACCATCGCCGGGCCGGCCAAGGAGTCCATGCAACTGATCCGAATGCGGACGAAGCCGAAATCGAAAGCGCCGTCAAAGTCTAGGGTTTTTTGGAAAATTTCAATTTCTTCATCGCTCATGCACTCGCGCAGCCAGCCAAAAAACGTATCTAAATCCGACGGTGGATAGCCGATGTCGGCTATCTCGCCCCGGTTTCGGAAGCGCGGGAATTCGTTGACTCCGAGGTGAAGATCGGATACTCCTTCTTCTTTGGCTCGCATTACCAACTCTTTCAAAGTCGGAATTTTGCTGTTGCTGGAATTTTTAGGTGTGGCGAAGGATTGGGGCGCGGGTGCCGGTGGCTGTGTGGCGGCGGGTGGTGGGGGTGCTGGTGCTGGTGGCGGTGCTGGTGGCATTCCTGCTGCTCTGGGAATGCCTGGAGCTGGAGGGCGGGGCAGCCCGGGCGGTGGGGGAGCTCCGGGTACGGGCGGACGAGGAGCTGGCGGATGCTGTTGTGTCATATGCGCTACTTTGAATTTGGTGAGAAGGCTGACTCGAACAGTTGACACTCAAGGCGCGTAAACGCACTGAGATTCTTTAGAAGGAGATATCCACCGTTGGACATTGCTCGAACCGCTACTCGTAGAGCCGCTTAGTCGAACTCTACCGCAGCGCGACAGGGGGTGCCAATTCCCACTATTCTCTCCGCTATTTCTAGCATTGAGGCTACTTTGATTTGTTGTGAGTGATTCACTCGCCCCAGAGTCTTTACTTGCAAAGGCTAGAGGTAGGGTATCATTGGATACCAGTTTAACCATTTCGGTTAAACGTCTTTTAACTACAACGTCCAATTGCTAGGAGTTTCACCTTACTTTAGAGGTCAACGTGTGTGTGTCTATTTTAACACACTTCCCACATATAAAGCCGTCCTGTAAGGCTTGCCCTGAGCTTGCCGAAGGAACGGGGGTTGCACCCACAATTTCTGATGATTTGTGGAAGTTGGACAATGCCGATCGCCCGAAGAGGGTTTCTTGCACAAAAGCTTAACTGTTCAGATCAGTTTATCTCAAGAGGGGGTCGCAGCAAGGAAATATTCTGCTGTTTGCACGCGGGCGATCGCTCTGGGCCTACAATCGAATATGGATTTTCGACATTTTTGAATATTTTTTTAAAGGGAAAGACTTTTTCTTAAAAAACAGTATTATAAAACTTTATTAAGTTTGTAAGCAGTAGTAAGCAATAGTAGTATCATATAGTCAAAATGGTCAACTGAGAGAATTATTGCGATCGTCAAAAAATGGAGAGTCTGAATGCAACTAGCAGAGAGGCACATCATTAAATCCACCGAGAATCGTTTTGTTGAAATTGATGAACTAGCCTTTAAATCCAAAAATTTGTACAACGCGGCTAACTACCTTATCCGTCAAAGTTTTGTCTATGGATGGGGTTATATCAATTACAACGAAATGAACC
>NZ_JAEQCT010000144.1:0-12787 GCF_020738205.1 Microcoleus sp. PH2017_24_DOB_U_A | reverse complement strand
ATTGGGTCGTGGTAAGGTCAAAATGCAGGTAATTGGTGCGCTTATGAGGAAGTTGGTGCATTTGGCTTTTGGGATTTTAAAGTCCCAAAAGCCTTTCGACCCCAATTATTTACTTGCTACCCCTTGACAGATCAAGACAGTATCTACAGCATTGTTGCGAATGGTGCAAGATGTCAGGTTAAACAGACATAATTTCGGTAGGGGCGGGTTCGCCGAGATATTTCCCACTAGGAAACAATCTCAATAAACCCGCCCTCACTCACCCCACCAACTATTATTGTTTGAAATATACCGATGAATGCTAAGCTAAATAAGTATCCATTTTTCTCGCGCAAGTGAGGGGGTGGAGAAGGGACAAGCACTTCCGAGTGCAGCGTGGAGGTTCGTGGAACGACAATGCGGTCAATTGCCGTGCTGCCAACCGCAACTACAACTCTGCGGGCAACTCGAACAGGAACAGGGGTTTTCGTGTAGCGGTAGCTTTGGCTGTCCCTTCCTCCCTGTCTTCCCTGTGAGCACTCTTCACGGTCAGAACTGGCAGATGGGAATTTGTCGGGCGTGCAAGAAGAGTCCAGACTTGTTCCTGTGATGGGGGTGACTTCATCCGAAAATAAAACCAAATCGGGTAGCTTGGTAGGGATTCCGAAGAGTTGCCCGATTTATTAGATAAAACTATAAATGAATTACCAAACTTGTAACGTGTGTCAGGCTAATGATCTGCGAAATAGTTAAGATTTTGCCATAGTATAATACCCTAGTTCATAGGCTAGCACATTGGAATTTATTGGCTGTATAAGAAGAGTTCAGGAATAATTTTCCAACCGATAATGGAGAAGGCGAGATAATGCCAGAAATCAGCCGTTTTTTAGGTATCATCATCACCATGTACTACAAAGACCACCCGCCTCCACATTTTCACGTCCGCTACAATCAACAAAAAGCTATCATTGATATCGCAACTCTTTCGATTTTAGAAGGTAAACTTTCCCCCCGCATCTTAGGTCTAGTTATAGAATGGGCGGCTATTCATCAGACAGAACTAATGCAAAACTGGCAACTAGCTAGAGTTCAATCTCCTTTAGAGCCTATCACACCGTTGGAGTAAAAAATGCTTAAAGATATTATCTCGGTTAAACCGTTAGAATTCTATCAACTACATCTCAAGTTTGAAGACTGTATGGAGGGAGTTGTTGATATCAGTGAACTGATCGAATTCACGGGAATATTTTCCCCCCTACAAGACCTGAGTTACTTTGTTCAAGTCAAAATAAATCCCGATTTGGGAACAGTTTATTGGGAAAATGGAGCAGATTTAGACCCAGATGTTCTCTATTCAATTATTACAAATCAGCCAATCGCTACCTATGAAAAAGAATCTGTTAGTCGATTTTAGATTTTCTCGATAAATAACAATTTTCCTGCCACAACCACGGCTGATTAAAATGATACCATGAATGAATTGCCAATTATTCAAAAAACCTATGATTTAATCAAATGGTATGTTCCAATTTTAAATCGACTGCCTCGCACTCACAAATTTACATTGGGCGATAGAATGATTGGGGGTCTCTATGACATTTTAGAAGGACTCATTGTAGCTCGTTACGCCCAAGAAAAGTTAGCACGATTGGAAATTTTAAACGGAAAAATAGATATTTTACGTCATCAAACCCGACTACTTCGAGAATTTGATTTGATGTCTATAGAGCGTTACGAATATGTGGTAAAATTAGTCAACGACATTGGCAGCGAGTTGGGTGGGTGGATTAAACAGCAAAAAAAGCGGTCATCTTCATGAGGACTTAGGCGCTAAGACCAAAGAAACCGGGTTTTTTGCCTAATCTGCGGACTACAGCGAATAATTTTCGTAAAAAACCGGGTTTCTGTCCAGTCGTGGGTAAGTCATTTCTATGAAAAGATATGAAACGATACGATAATCTGTGGTCTGAAATCATCAGTTTTGAAAACTTCTTAGTCGCATCACAAAAGGCGCAAAAAGGCAAGCGTTTTCGCCATAATGTTTTAGCTTTCAACTACAACTTAGAAGCTGAACTCCTGAAACTGCAAGCTGAATTAGTTAACAAAACCTACACTCCTGGCGGATATCGAACCTTTGAAATTGTCGAGCCCAAGCGACGGATGATTTCTGCTGCACCCTACCGAGACAGAGTTGTGCATCATGCCTTTTGCAATATTATTGTACCGCTGTTCGATCGCACTTTTATTGACGATTCCTACGCCAATCGAGTAGGTTTTGGCACTCACCGGGCTTTGCGTCGCTTCACAGAGTTTGCCCGTTCTAGCCGTTATGTTTTACAATGCGATATTAAGAAATATTTTCCTAGCATCGACCACGAGATTTTAAAAGCCTTGGTACGCCGGAAATTAAAATGTCCCGACACGCTTTGGCTGGTGGATCAAATCATCAACAATAGCAATGCACAGGAACCCGTTATCGAGTATTTTGGTGGAGACGATTTACTAACCCCGGTGAATCGGCGGCGGGGTTTACCGATTGGTAATTTAAGCAGCCAATTTTACGCTAATGTTTACTTAAATGGATTCGATCATTATATCAAAGAACAGCTAAAAGTTAAAAAATATGTCCGTTATGTAGATGATTTTGCCTTGTTCTCAGATGACCGAGAATTTTTAGCGGATGCAAGGCTTGGTGTTGAGGAATATTTAGTCAATTTGAGGTTAAAGATTCATCCGATTAAAAGCCAGTTGTTTGAGACAAAAGAAGGCGCAAATTTTCTGGGCTTCCGCATTTTACCTGACAGAATTCGAGTCAGGACAGAAAACTTGCGGCGAGGAAAGCGACGACTGCGACAAATGCAGGTAGAATATTATGAGGGCAAAATTGATTTGTTAAAAATCACCGAGTCGCTGCAAAGTTGGGCTGCACATTTGAAGTATGGCGACACTTGGGAACTGCGAAAAGAAATATTTGCTTCCCTGGTGTTTGTGAGGGGTGCGAATACGCTAAAATTTAGTCATTGAAGTACATTATAAGGCTGGTTTTGCCACTATAAACTGCTTTTATATAGATATGCTGGCTAAATCTACCTCTATAAGATATTATGGTTTTTTTCGGGCTGTTGTACTTAACTAAAAATCGATGAAAATTGTTTTTTTTGGCACTCCTGACTTTGCTGTTCCTACTTTATCCAGTTTGCTGAGTCATCCAGAATTTGAGGTTGTGGGTGTGGTGACTCAGCCGGATAAGCGCCGGGGAAGGGGGAATAAATTGATGCCTTCACCTGTAAAAGATGTGGCTTTAAATCACAGTCTCCCAGTTTTGCAGCCGCGCCGAATTAAGAAGGATGCGGAAACTATTGCTAAGTTGCGGGAAGCAGAGGCTGATGTGTTTGTGGTGGTGGCTTACGGCCAGATTCTTTCTCAAGAAATTCTGGATATTCCTAGTTTGGCTTGCGTTAATGTTCACGGTTCAATTTTGCCGAAGTATCGCGGGGCGGCGCCGATTCAGCGGTGTCTTTTTAATGGGGAAAAGGCTACTGGAATTACTACTATGCTGATGGATGCTGGTATGGATACTGGGGCGATGCTTTTGAAGGCTTTTGCGGGAATTACGCTGTTGGATAATGCTGATTCTTTGGGCGACAGGTTGGCGGAACTTGGGGCGGATTTATTGGTGGAAACTTTGATAAAATTGAGGGATGGGGAAGTTGAACCGGTTGTTCAGCATGATGATGAGGCGACTTATGCGCCGATGATTAAGGCGGCTGATTTTGTGCTGGATTGGTCGAAAAGTGCGATCGCGCTTCACAATCAAGTTAGGGGTTTTTTCCCGGATTGCACTACGACTTTTCGCGGTAATTCCCTGAAAGTAATCGCAACTGTGCCGGTGGGGCCGGAATATTGGCTGCAATTACCGCCGGAGTTGAGGGTTTTGGAACGGGAATGGCCTGTTTTGGATCAGTTGTCGGGCGCAAATGGGGAGGTTGTGAAGGTTGTGAAGGGCTTGGGGGCGATCGTCCAAACTGGCGATGGTTTGCTATTATTGCGGGAGGTGCAGTTGGCTGGTAAAAAAGTTCAGTCTGGCGTGGATTTTGCCAATGGTACTCGGTTGGCTGCGGGTGAGGTTTTTGGGAATGCTGATTCGTGAATTACAACAACAGATTACTTGATCTGGAGGCAAACTGTGTATATTTTATGTGATGGCAACTGGGACAGACCAGAAATAGAAATATCTGATTCACCACGAGGTATTATCGAACTGGGAGAACTTTGCGAAAGCATCAGTGAAGATTTGAAGCTTCCTGCGGAAAAAATAAACTCAGAGTTTTATCCTGAAAACCTGGAAGCTATTTCCATGAAGTTGTCTCAGATAAAAAATCCAGAAAGATTAGATTTAATCAAAATTTCCCTAAACAATAAAAATCTGGTCTTTGAAGGTTCTAAATCTGCTTTTCATAAGCTGGGTATGTCATTACTAAGCTATTTCCATGAAGATAGTCAAAAAGGTGAACATTTTCACCTAGACTATGTGGAAGACGATCCTCTATTAGCACCTACCAACTGCCACGTAATATTTTTATGTAGAGATCCGCATATAACGTGACAGACAATACCTAAAATTCGACTAAAACTTCTTCTTCAACTCCCAGTAAATCCCGCGCGGCATCTAGCATACTCTCAGTAATATCTTTCAAATCTTCGCGACTTGCTAAATAAGTTTTTAAAGCATCTAAAGGTTCTATACTATTATTAGCATTTAATTCCGGCAACCGCGGTCTTGCTAACTGACTAACTAATTCTGGTTGAATTGTGTAGCTGTGCGCTGCGCCGAGAAGTGCGTGCAATTCGGCGTTATCAATTAAGTCTAATTGTTCCGATCGCAATTGGTAGATTAATCTTACGACAGCATCTTGGATTTCCTTCTTCCCAATGGCTTTCACCAAGTCGGCTTGCGGACTCTCCGATTCAGATACGTTCACCTTAATCGTCTGAAACACCCGCACCGGCAAAGTGCAAAATTCCCACTCAGCTTTCCCGCGTTCCAAATTAATCAACACAAAGCCTTTGTCTTCTTTCTCTTCGCTAAAGTCAACTCGTTCGATGCTTCCGGGATAAATTACGGGCGGATTGTTGTTGGCGTTGAGATTTTGGTGTTTGTGGACGTGACCGAGGGCAACGTAGTCGAAACAAGGGCGTGTTAGCATGGCAACGGGTATGTTGAATCCTTTACCGACTGCTAAAAAACGCTCTGCACCCAGGCTTGCTTTATCTGCCATTAAGTGCGCTAATAGTACGGTGGGGATATTTGGATCGAGGCGGCGGATTTCGCCTTCCATGGCGATCGTCAGTTTTTCGGTTAATAATTGGTTAACATCGCTCACAGAAAGGCTTTCAGTCTCCGATCGCGTCATTAAGGTCGATCGCGTCAACCAAGGCAGCGTCACCACCTGTACAGGCCCGCTGCGGGTGTGTATGAGGTGAGTTTCCAGGCGATCGCCTACAATAAACTTAGGTATTCCCAAAGTCCGGTAAATTCCCAAACTCGCGCCGCCTTGTCCTTGCGAATGTTGGTCGTGATTTCCTACTAGCAAAACCGTCGGAATTTGCGCCTCTACCAAGCGGCTGAATTGGCTCGCAAAAGCCTCTTTAACAAACGGTGGCGGCGTTGAATCCGGGAAAGCATCCCCGCCGAATATGACTAAATCTACGGGTTCAGAAATTGCTCTATCCATACATTTACTTAGCGTCGCCGCGAAGTCTTCCAGGCGCGTATTTAACCCGGTTTCTGGATTGACGCGGCCGTGGGAAAAGCCGCTGCCCATATGAATGTCTGAAAGGTGTAAGATTTTAATCATTGTTTTTTAGTTTGTGAGTTGTAATTTACGTTTGTAGTGAGGACTTCAGTCCTTCTTTTATTTCTGAGAAAGGACTAAAGTCCTCACTACGAACCTGGTTTGTAGTGAGGACTTTAATCCTCTATTTACCAGGTATTTTATGTGTTTCTAGGCACTAATTCGACGCTCCGCCGGTGGGGATTGATGCGTTTCTCGATCGCAAATACTGCCTTTTCTTCCTCAAAGCCGATTTCGTGAAACTCTGCAAACAAATATTCTAACTCAATTTTGGCGATCGCAGTTTCCAGCCACTTATCAAAGGAATCGCATTCAATACTTCTGAAAGGTTCGCCTTTGCACTCGAAACTGATAATTTGTCCCGGAATCCCGCCGAAACAGCCCTGTGTATCCACAACCCGCAGCCACAAATTATCTACTTTCATAAACGGAATCCATGCTTTGTTCCAATATTCTCCGGGCTGCCATTCTTGAAAATTAACTTGACTCTGGGCGTCCCAAAATTTTTTCTCATTGGCAATTGATGCCAAAGATAAAATACTCCTGCCGTGTTCAAAAGGCAACAGCCACTGATTTTCTGAACTCTCGTAAGCCGAACCGTTATACCAGCGATAAAAATCATAAAATGTTTCGGGTAGCGATTGTTGGTAACGTTTTTTAAATAAGTCGATTTCTGTTTCGATGGCACCGGAATTTAACAAGTTAAGCGCCTCGGGACAGCAGCGTCTCAATGTTTGTGAGAAGGTACGAACCAAAGGATTTCGTGGCTGAAAAAATTCTTTCATCTTCGATCATATAATACCTGGAACTTTTTGATAAATTTGGGCGATCGGCGAAAATCTATACTTTTCAAAGTGAGGACTTAATTTAGGTTTGTAGTGAGGACTTCAGTCCTTCTTTGGATTCTGGAGAAGGACTAAAGTCCTCATTACGAACCTGGTTGTATCTTTCATCATATAATACCTGGGACTTTTTGATAAATTTGGGCGATCGGGCAGCGAAAATTTATACTTGTTAATTCTAACTCATCTCCTTGTCGGTAAATCTGAGAAACCCAATTTCCCTCACCATTGAGTCGAAAACATTCAACTTGGATTTCCGATTGAGTGATGAGTACGTATTCTTGCAAACTCGATGTAGTTTGGTAATCGGCAAATTTATCGCCCCTGTCAAAGGTTGCTGTTGACGGCGACAACACTTCTATAATTAAAGACGGATACAGGATAAAATCCTCAGTGGAATTTATCTCTCTTTCGTCGCAAGTTACCGCTATATCGGGGTAGTAATAGCAATTTGCCTCTTCCAATCGGACTTTTATATCTGATGTGAGAACTAAGCAGGGCGAATTCTGAAGATGCGTCCCTAGCAGCATGATTAAGTTGCTAGAAATAACGATATGGGGCTTTTTTGCACCAGTCATTGCATAAACGTGTCCGCGTCTGTATTCGTGTTTGATCGGACTTACTCGTTCGCCTTCTAGGTATTCTTCTGGTGAAATGTAGAAATTGTTTTTGCTGATTACCATTGATTTATCCCGGCTGATTTTGTGCGATAATATTTGTTGAAATGGGTGCATTTCACTTTTGAAGAGGGCGAAGCATGACCGCATATAAGTTATTAGTTATCATCCCATATTGATTGCGGTCATGCTTCGCCCCTACAAACATATTTGCTAAAACCAGATGCACCCGTTGAAATTCATAGATCCGGCTAGGACATGGCTGAATACCGGACGGCAAAATTATGTTATTTTCTTGAGTCTGCGGAGGCAGACATCGTTTGTATAGACGCGGTTTCAACCGCCGTGCTATTTTAACAAATTTCCAGGAATCGGGCGTGCCACAGTTTGCCGCTTTCCGTCAATCCTTGCGATCGCACTTTGATTTTGACTCCGCGAGGGTTCGCCTCGTACAGTCGGGCAATTTCTAGCATTTCCCCGCTGCTAAAGCCCGTTCCCACTGTTCCGATCGGTACTAACTTGCCATTGATTTCTTGTGCAACTTCGATCGCACTAAACGGCCGCCCCGCTACTTTTGTCCGAGTCAACCCGACAATAAATAAGTCATATTCCTGACAGTATTTAGTCCTCACCATCGGAGATTTTTTAACATCTTTGCCGCCGACATAGAAGCAGTTATGCAAAACCCAAACTTCACCTTCTCTGTTTTCAGCTTCCTGCTGCTGCGCCAGTAAAAGTTTTTCGCCTGCGGTGCGAGATGTCGGTACAATTTCAAATTCCGTAGATAAACTTGCCAAGATTTCGCCAACTGCAACTCCGGCGGCTATTCGTTCGGATTCCGCCAACCCAGTCAAGTCTTTACCGTGGGAAAACAAAGCTTTAAAAATGGCATAAACTGCCGTTGGCTGGGTTGTCGGAAAACCGCTTTCAATATTAACTGTAGCAGCTTGGGCGCCCGTGCGATGTTCGCTGCCCGTATAGCTTTTGTAATACAGTTCGCCGTCTAAGACAAAGATGCCAATTTTAGCTGCTGTGTCGATTAAAGCGCGATCGATCGCAATTGACGCTTGTTGTCGCAGGTTTGTCGATCGCGATTGGTAGTATACTTTATCTGGCGTCGCCACGACCACCACTCGATTGCCGTCGCGTTTTGGCTGTCCCCAATAGTCGGGATTTTCGATGTAATAAGAACGTTCGCTGGGCGCGTCAACCGGCTGCATCGTCACAATCCTTCCCGGCTGCAAGTGCGGAGGTAATTCGGGGACAATCGGATTATTGACAGTCTCAACTTTGGCCGCAACCTTTGATTTTGCAGCAGGAGCAGCATTGGTGGTAGACTTATTTGGAGTGTTTTTAGTCGGCTTTTCTCCCGTTTCCAATTCAAACGCTCTTTTCCAAAAGCCGATCGCCATTTCCGGGTATCCTTCCGACTCCGCACACAGTGCAAAACTAATAACTTTTCCCGTGCCAATGCCGCGCCCGTAATCAGCTAAATACTGCACCGCCCCCGCTTCACCCATTAAGTGCAATCCCCGCGTGACAATGCGATTGTTCCAGCGTTCTCGAATATCGGCGCTAATTTTTTTGGCTGATTTTCGCTTAGCTTCTGCGTATTCCATCCACTCCATACAGCCTCCTTTTTTGTTGGGCTACTTGTAATACTATACTGAAGCTTGATTCATTAGTCAAGGAAAACCCAAACCAGCATTTACCAGAAAGAATTGGTTGAAAGCCGGAACCCTTGTAGGGAGAAATTAAAATCAGACTATTCATATTGTTTCCGGTTGCATGGGAATGATTTAACCGCAGAGAACACAGAGGACACAGAGGGAGAGAATAGAGATCTGAATAATTCCGATGGTACCGGATTTGATATCATTTCTCCCCACAAGGGAGAGGTCGCTGTCAACTATCAACTATCAACTATCAACTGTCAACTATCAACTGTCAACTGTCAACTGTCAACTGATTATCCCCTTGCACCTGTGATCGTTTGAAAGAACTTAGGCGTATACCTTTGTAAAAAACTCCCCACCGCCAGCGTTATCAAAGTTGCCAGAATGATTGTCAATAAATAGTATACAATGACAGTTATCGAATTGGAAGGCTTTGACAACTTGTTAAAAACTTCCTTAAAAACTGTTACCGTCGGTTCGTGAATAGCATAAACAAAAAATGCCAAACCAGAAAAATTAAAACAGGCTTTTTCTAGCTTTCCCGACACCAAATCTGAAGCGCACCAAATCGCCGCCGTACCCATTACTCTCGTGCAGCATTCTAACTGGTGCTGGAAAGTTTTAATGTCGGCTGTTTGCGTAATTGTCAGCACAAGAGCCATGCCTAAGTATATACCGATAATCGCACTTTTTCGTCGGTCGAGCCAAGTTAGATCCAATTTTTGAACAGCAATCAGACATCCCAAATAAAAGAACAACGGCCCCAACCACTGGATGCTAAAACCAATTTGAAAATCCAGCAACCAAGGCGCGGCAAACAAAGCTATACCTAGATAAGGTATCTTTCTAGCGATCAGCAAAAATACCGGAGATAGAATCACCATCGCCATCAAATCCCGGACGTACCAGAAATGAAATGCGATCGGATAAAGGCTTTTATATCCAGTTAAACAATCTATAAAGTTGGCAAAACTGTAGTCTCCAATATATTTTTTGTAATGCCCTTGGATAATTCCACTCGTTGCCGGTACGTTGATCACAATTAACACCAGTGTCAATAAAGCCAAGTTCCAAAACAAATAGGGAACCAGGAGAGTCCAAAACCGAGATTGGAGCTTTTCCTTGTAAGAATTCAGCGATAAATTAAAATTCCTGAAAAACAGGAAGCCTGAAAGCATGAACAGAAAAGCCACGCAAGAACCGCCCCAAGTCCCCGCAATCAACGTCTGGAAAAATTTGTCAGCATATCCCACAGAATTGATGGACGAGTGAATAGTAACAATCCCAATGATGAGAGGCAGACGCAATAATTTAATTCGGCAAGATATTTCCGGCGTAATTTGCATTTTTTACAGAAAAAGTGTAGGGTTCGATCGGCTGGCATTTGCATTGAGATGGCAAATTGTAGTAATCGGTTCGCCACCAATGCTAAGATAGCCTCGATCGTGCGTTGAGGTCAATCATGCCGGGGCTTGCTTTTTGCGAAGTCTGGTTCGCCAACTTCCGTTAGCGAAGCCCTCGAAGAGGATCGCACTTTTCACACTTTCGAGAATTTAATATCAAGTCTAATTGTACTCTGATGATGCGATTGATTTTGTACAGCAAACCCGGATGCCACTTGTGCGAAGGGTTGCAAGAAAAACTCGAACAGATTGAAAGCCTCAAGTTTCAATTGGAAGTACGAGACATTACCGAACGTGATGACTGGTTTCAAGCTTACCAGTACGAAGTGCCAGTTTTGTTTAAAGTGGAGTCCCAACGCAAAAATTCTGGTGGCGACGCTGCATTTTCCCCAGAAGAACAATTACCTCGTCCTTCTCCCCGCTGTACAGTTCAACAATTGGAGCAAATGTTACAGAAATATTTGCAAATCGATCAATCAGAATAATATGATTTAACGCAAAAAATCAAGCCCTTTGGGTGCCGAGTCCGCACTCTTGGCCCGGAGAGTGCCGATTTTACACCGAAAAGGCTTGTAGATAGCGGATCGAACAATTTCTGGCGCAAGTCATATTCAAAACATCCAAGTGAGGAGTTTTTCAGATGAAATTGAGAGAATTATTAGCAACACTTCCCGGCATTTCCTTTGACACCCAACATCGAGCTCTCGATGCCGAAGTCAAGGGTTTATCTACTAATTCCCATGCTTGTCAGGCGGGGGATTTGTTTTTGGGAATGCCGGGGACGCGGGTAGATGGCGGAGATTTTTGGCAAAGCGCGATCGCCAGCGGTGCAATTGCGGCCATAATTTCCACTCAAGCCGCCGAGAAAACACCCCCCCAAGACGGGGATACCTGCGTGATTGTGGCAACCGACATGGCTCAAATTTGCGGTCAAATAGCCACCACATTTTACGGCAATCCTGCTAGCAAATTAAAACTTGTAGGCGTTACTGGGACTAACGGCAAAACTACAACAACTCATTTAATCGAATTTTTGCTCAATCAAATGCAGTTGCCGACAGCAATTTTCGGCACGCTTTACACTCGCTGGCCTGGTTTCCAACAAACTGCTCTTTACACTACACCTTTTGCGATCGACTTGCAAAAACAGCTAGCAGAAGCTGTCACCGCTGGATGCAAACACGGGGTGATGGAAGTCAGTTCCCATGCTTTAGCACAGCAGCGAGTCTTGGGCTGTACTTTTGAAGTTGCTGTGTTTACCAACTTGACTCAAGATCATCTCGATTATCACCGCGATATGGAGGATTATTTTGAGGCAAAATCGCTTTTGTTTAGTCAAAATTATCTCAAAAATCGCGCTGTAATTAATATTGACGACTCCTACGGACGGCGGATTGTTGAAAGCCTCAAATCCGAGCAAGTATGGAGTTACAGCACTACGGACAAAACTGCTGATTTGTATGCTTTTGATTTGCAGTATCAGCCCAATGGAGTTAAGGGAATGCTGCACACTCCCAAGGGCGAAACTGCTTTTGTTTTGCCTTTAGTCGGTCAGTTCAATTTATCCAATATGCTGGCTGCTGTCGGTGCGGTTTTAGAATTGGGTTTAGATTTGTCCGCAATTGTGGAGAAATTAGCTTTGTTTTCGGGAGTGCCGGGACGGATGGAACGGGTGCAAATTAGTTCCGATCAAGATATTAGTGTAATTGTCGATTACGCGCACACTCCAGATAGTTTGGAGAACTTGTTGAAGGCTTCGCGGCCGTTTATTCCCGGTCAAATGATTTGTGTGTTTGGTTGCGGTGGCGATCGCGATCGCACGAAACGCCCGATCATGGGTAAAATCGTGGCAGAGTTGGCCGATATAGCCGTTGTTACCTCCGACAATCCGCGCACCGAAAATCCCGATCGCATTTTGGAAGATGTGCTCGCAGGCATTCCCGCTGACGTAAAACCCGTCGTGATGTGCGATCGCGCCGCAGCCATTCGCACTGCTATTATGGACGCTAAACCCGGAGATGGCGTGCTGATTGCAGGCAAAGGACACGAAGATTATCAGATTTTGGGCACCGAAAAAGTCCATTTTGACGATCGAGAACAAGCACGAGATGCCTTGACAGTCCGAATGAACTGATTCGACTAACCCAATTACACTTAGTGTTAATAGTTAACCCAATTTGGTTAACTATTAATGGCTTATAGCAATTTTTTATGAGGTTGCATAGAATCCGATCACCCTAGCCGAGGGCGGGCCCGCACCATCCACCGCCCCTACTAAGGGGGGGACAAGATTCCGATCAAAGTCCCCCTTCGATCCTATGCTTTATAAACATCTTTCTTAACAAGAAATTTGACAAAAGTAACTACTTGTGTAGGAGCCATTGGGGATCTCGCTTCTGATTGAATGGCAATTAT